>NZ_LN889782.1:1514769-1675984 GCF_900009145.1 Planktothrix tepida PCC 9214 | reverse complement strand
GGCTTGGAGTTGTTGTTCGGTAGCACGCAATTGTTCTAATCTCGGATATTCTTGTGTCCAACTCGACTCCCCATAAACCGTTAAACCATAAACCGTTAAAGTTGAGCCAATAATTAAAGATGTGACAACAGATGAAGCCCGTTGTAAAGCAATCATAGAGCTTAACCATAAGGGTTGTGGCTTCGGCTTGGGCAACACTTTGACGACGGTTGGTGTGGGTGGGGGAGACAGAGGCTCAACCAACGGTGCAGAATTTGTTACGCGAGTTGTCACCCGTTTTTTCCGAGCTTGGTCAAAGGAAACAACTTTATTTTGAGTGGAAGGAAGATGAACGGGACGAGAAGGTCTGCGTTGAGGAGAAGAAGTGGATTTAAACGCAACAGCCATACAATTTACCTACCTTGACTTCAGCTTTCAGTGTGGGGCAATGGAAACAGGGGTCAGGCTCGGTAGGAATTATGTCCAACAGAACCCTCTAACCTTTTATTTTTAAACTGACTTAGTAACTATCTAATCACGAAAAAACCCCAAAATATTGTTAAATTGCAGTTTCCCCTATTAATCGTTGATCAGTTTTATTTTTTTATGCTCCTGTTGCAGTTTAGTACATCCCATTACTGTCGGAAGGCTCGTTTAGCCTTGGGCTACAAAGGGATTTCTTATCAAGTGGAAAATCTCACCCCTGGCCTTCATACTCTCAAACTAAAACCTTTAACGGGACTGACAACGGTTCCCGTTTTATTGCCTCAATTAGAGGGTCAACCCCAGGCTATTGCAGATTCTACTCAAATTTTTAAGTATTTAGAACACCATTATCCTCAACCTCCTTTATTTCTCAGTGATCTTCAGCAACAGACCCAAGCTGCGCTATTAGAAGATTGGTTAGATGAAAGTATTGGAACGGCGACTCGATTTGTTTANAACTTGCACAACTAAACCCTGGAAACCTTGATCCACTGTAAACTATTTCTCAATTAGTCACCTTATTGGTTTTTCATTCCTAAGTTCGATAAAATCCTTTTCGGCTTTGTTCTAATATTTTTTGTGTTAAAATATCAGCTAATCGATTATAAAATTCTGGGATAGTTTCACAATGAACAGATCCGTCTAGGAGTTGAAAACTTTTTAAATTATAGGTATATTCCAACATCCTAAATAAATTAGCAATGGGAACTTTAGGTTTTAGCAAAATCTGAATATCCGGCGTTAACGGAATAAAACCCACATAGCTTTTAGCAGTGAGTTTATATTGTTTCTGGGTTTTGGGGGATGGATACTCAATCTTAATATATGTAGAATAATTACGACAAATGAGATCTGCGATCGCTTCTTCTAATTCCTCTGGTTTAAAGAATTTAGGTTTATATTCTATCAGTTCAATTATTTTCATCAGCATTTAAACCCAGTTTAATTTTAACCTGATTCCATCGAAATTGATCTATTTTATCCAGTGCATTATAAAAATATTCCTCTAAATAGGGTTCGATTTCCATTTCCCAAATATCCTGAATATTATCCTCCCTATTCGGTATCAGAAAGGTGAATAATCAATAGAATTATAATCGAGTTTTATTTTAACCTTATCCCATCGAAATTCCTCTATTTTATCCAGTGAATTATAAAAATATTCTTCTAAATAGGGTTCGATTTCCATTTCCCAAATATCTTGAAGATTATCCTTAATATTCCCTATCATAAAGAAGGATATCCCAATTTCATAATTCGGATCATTAATCATTTTGTTAATATCTTGAAGAACTTGAATGAGTTGATCTATTGAAAAGTTGATTTCCTTGTTTTCATGATAACGTTTTAAAATATTGTAATTTGGAGCAATTTTAATAAAACCAAAACGGCGACGCAACGCATGATCAACTAACGCAATAGAACGATCTGCTGTGTTCATTGTCCCAATAATTCTAACATTTTCAGGAATCTTAAAGGGTTCATTACTACCCGCTAAATTAATTTCTTGATCTCGATATTCTAATAAATACATTAACTCCCCAAACACATTTGATAAATTTGCTCGATTAATTTCATCAATAATTAAAACACAAATATCATCATAAGATTCGGCTTTTTGGCAAAATTCTAAAAACCGACCAGGGACGAGATCATAAGTTAATTGTCCGTTTTCAGTTTGAGGACGTATTCCTTGAATAAAGTCTTCATAACTATAGGAAGGATGAAATTGAATGATTTCTGAAAAACCATCTCTACCTCTAGTGAAATGTTCAGCTAATTTTTTTGCAATAAAGGTTTTTCCGGTTCCCGGTGGCCCTTGTAAAATAATTTGTCCTTTACGGTTAATATTGTTTACCCATCTCTGAAGTTCAGCTTCATCAATTCCTGTTTCTTTAGAACATTCGTGTAAGTTATATTTAATCAATAAGTCAGATTTAATCAAGTTATGGTGATTTCTAAATTTTTCTTCAATTAAATTAATAATTTTATTAGTTGAGTAATTTATTAAATCATTTTTGCTAATAACTATTTCATGATGAGATAAGGAAAATAAAGATTCTAAATCAACACAATTCCCTAACTCCCATGAAGTTTCTCTATTAATTAAGTTATTGAAAAGTAAATCTCTCTGCTTATTTTTGTCAACACCAAAAGATAAAGAATTTTGATTAAGCTTGATATATAAAATATTATCAACCCCTAATGCTTGCTTTAATTCTGCTTGATACCATTTTGGCTGTGTATAACGGGAAGTTATTATTCTAGGAAGTTTATTAAAAACAGCACAACACAGTTGATTAAAAGGTTGTTCAATAAATTCCTCTATTTTCTCATTGTTTTTTTGAGTAAAACTAAGGAATGATGACAAACCTTGATTGTACTTAATAGATAACTGCTCTATAATTTCAAAAGTTTGACTAGAAAATAAATACTTAGGAAGTACAGAATCATAACTGAATGCGGGTAAATTTTTAGATTGCATATTTTTTTTGTCTCCTGTAAAAAAATTTTTATCATTATATTCTAATAAGTCAATAATTTGACCATCAAAATAGTAAGCCAATTTTCTAGCCGCTAACAATGACTCATCAATTTCTACTTCCTCCCAATTATCTAAAATTTGTTTTATTTTTATTTCTTGTTCATAAAATTCTGTATTCTCTCTTTCAAAATCATCAAATTCATTTTCCAAAAAGCTATGATCAATTTCTATTTTTAGTGTTTCTTCCATTGATTTATCTAAATAATATTTTCCTCCAAAAACCAATTCTAAACATTCAGATATTTTTCTAGTTTGTAAAATAATTAAATCAACAATATTATTATTAATAATATCTAATAATTGATTGTCTTCGTAATCTTTTCCTGGGTCTATTTCATTTATTCCCAATTTAAAATTAATTAATTCTATTACAGAATAAATCTCTATATCCAATTCTTGGAATAGACGTATATATACTTCTTTAAATATGTCTAAATTACTATTAAAATCAAAATCATAAATCTTTTTAAAATAAACAAATACAAAAACAACTAAATCTATTTTAATTTCACAATGATCTATAAAGTTATAAAATCTTGATTGAACCAATTTAGTCCAATTTGTTTTAAGCCAGTCTAATATCCTAAAGTCAAAATAACTCGTTTCATATTCTATATCTACTATATTGGATACATAGTTTCTGGGGATTCTAAACAAGTCCAGATCGAATTTAAAATAAATATAATCAAATAAAATATCTTCATACCAAGCATAATACCAGTCATATAATTCATCATAAATATGTTCATATATTTTTAGAATTTTTTGCAATCCAAATTCAATAATTGATTCTTTGCCTAAATTATCAATTGCCATTTTTAGTAAGTTTCTAACTTTTAGGATGGGTGAGTTAATAAAATTAGCGACTAGCTTCAAAGCTTCATGTTCTCACCCACCCTACAATATTTTAATATTTTTCACAAAAATTAACCCTGAAATTGCGATAACAACCAAGCACTAACTTTCCCATGATTCGTTTGACGACTGCGACGAAATGCTTCTTCTAATATTCCCATCTCTAACCCTGGTAAAACTTGCGATTGTTCAATTCTATAACTACCTCTATTCTCAACCTTAAATGCAATAATTTTAACGGCTTGTACATCAATAATCCAATATTCTTTTACCCCTAAAGATTCATAAAGTAACCGTTTTTCCCCTTGATCATCTGCTAAAGAAGAATAGGCAACCTCTATCACTAAATCAGGCGCAGGAAACTGATCTAAATCAATAATTGTAGTTTCCCAAGGAATGATTTCTGCATTTTCACCCATATAAAAAGAAGCATCCGGTTGTGCGTCATCAAACCCTCGTTTACGGTAGGTGCAGTTATCATGAGCATCTAAATCAATATTCCGCAATGCAGCAAATAGATAAAGGGCTGCAATAATGGTGGCGTGATCACGAGAATGGGGGTTTCCAAGGGGTGACATTTCTAACCTCATGCGTCCATTAAAATAGTAACCTCTGGCTTTAGCATAGGCGGGATTATCCAATGCAGCGAGGTATTCTTCCCAGGTTGCTGTTACCCAGGTATCAGTTGGGAGTTGGGTTTGAACAGGACTCATAATAATATTATTAATCAGCGATCGCTTTTATTTTAACAAATTTAAACGGAACTGACTGAGCGTTCTTGCATCAATTTTTCCACATCTTCTAAGGGCGTTTGTAATAATAAAACATCCCCCTCTTTTAACTTAAAGGGTTTATTGACCGATTTATAAAGGTTTCCTTGTCGTCTAATAGCAATAATTCCCGTTGAATTATTGGTTAACTCTTCAGGTGTTAACGATAAACCCACTAACGGAGACGTTTCCTCTAAAGGAACCCAACGAATTTTATCTCGACTTAACCAAGAAGCTTGACCCATTAAGGTTTTAAATAGATCAATTTCATCCTTTGAACCCACAGCTAAAACTCGATCATTGACTTGAAATTCAGTATCTGGTGTTGGATAATTTAACCTTTCGTTTTCCCGTTCAATTTCCATAATTGTTACCCCAGTGAGATGACGAATATTTGCTTTAGCTAAGGTTAACCCCACTAAAGGAGAATCCGGGTGAATTCCGACCCAATTTGTGTTTAAATTTTCCGTTGCTTCCTGTAATGCTCTTAATTCTAAATTCGTGATTTTTTCAGGGAGAACACTACGATAACGTCCGGTACGAATTGACCGAATAACGGATTGAATTACATCCGTATTTTTCCCTAATACCGCTAATAAATTCGCCCCAATTTCTAAGGCGGCTTCAAATTCCGGTTGTACCACTTCCCACGCCCCTAATTGAGTTAAAATTTCCACTTCCATATTTTCATGGGCGCGAACCACAATTTTTAAATCGGGGGCGAGGGATAACGCCCGTTGTAATAAAATTCGGGTACTGGCGGGGTCAGGAAGGGCGACAGCCAAAGCTTTAGCCCGTTCTAAATGAACTTTTTCTAAGACTAAATCTGAGTCAGCATCACCAAAAATATAGGGGATTTGTTGTAGTCTTAATTTTTGAATTGCAGCTTCACTATTTTCAATCACTAACACCGTTTGTCCTTGATTTCTTAACATATTTACTAACACCTGTCCTACCCGTCCATAACCTGCAACCACGACATGATTTTGTAAAGTTTCGGGAAGGGCGATGGCTTTCACATCTCGAAATTTCTTTAAAAAACTACTAATTCCGGGTAACGCTGCAATTTGATCCGCTAACTGAGGCGCGGCTTTCAATAATACCGGAGTTAAGACTAATGTAATTGCTGTTGTTCCTATAATTAATAAATATTTTTTTTCTCCTAATATCCCTAAATCTAAGCCTTCTTGAGCTAAAACAAAAGAAAATTCTCCGATTTGATTTAATCCTAAACTGGCAATAATTGCGGTTTTAAAGGAATAGCCAAACCCTAAAATAATCGGAGCTACAATTAAGGCTTTTCCTAACATGACAATTAAAACTAACGAAATAATCAATCCAAAGTTATCTAAAATTACTAACGGTTCAATTAACATTCCTATCGAGATAAAAAATAGACTGGCAAAGGTATCTCGCAAGGGCAAAACTTTCGCTAATGCTTGATCAGAATAATCAACTTCAGCAATCATTAATCCAGCAATAAAGGCCCCCATTTCAATCGATAATCCTAAAGCATCAGTGAGTAATGCCACTCCTAAACATAAAGCAATTACCGATAATAAAAATAACTCTGAACTTTCCGTTGCTGCAATGGTTTTGATTAATGGCGGTACTAACCAAATTCCAGCAAAAATAGCAAAAGCAATAAAAATAACCCCTTTTAACCCTGCTTGTAATAGGGCTATTCCTAACGCCGATCCCGGTTGACTTAAGGCGGGAAGAATTGCTAACATTAGTCCTAATGCCAAGTCTTGAGCAATTAAAATTGCTAACATGACTTGACCATGAGTGGTATTCGTTTCTCCCCGTTCTGTTAACGTTTTAAGAACAACAGCCGTAGAGGATAAAGAGAGTAAAAATCCTAAAAATATTCCCTCTATGGGTGTCTTTGTCCATCCGAATATTAAAGAAATGAGTGCAATTGCACCCGTTGTTAAACCAATTTGTAATAAACTTCCTTTTAAGGCAATATCTTTAACTCGTTTCAGTTCAGCAATAGAAAATTCTACGCCTAGAGCAAATAACAAAAAAGCGACACCCACTTCAGCTAAAGACTGAATTTGAGGGACATCTTTAATTAACTTTAAACCAAACGGCCCAATGATTAAACCGCTTAATAAATAACCTAACAGTACAGGTTGACGCAAACGATTGGCTAAAAACCCCCCTACAGTCGCCGACCCCAAAGCCGTGACTAAATCTAATATAAATTTTGGTTCAGTTGCCATAAGCAGTAATCAGTTAATAGAGAATGGACAATGGACAATGGACAATGGACAATGGACAGTCGCTGATAACTGATAACTGATAACTGATAACTGATAACTGATTACGGTGCTAATGTACACTGTCCCTTCTGTTTTGCACTAGGGGTAAAGTTAGGAATCAAATGGTTATTCACATCTTGTTCCTTTAACCAGCCCAGATCTCCCACTTTTAGAGGGGGAGCAGTTGTTGTATCCAGAGGTTCCCCAGGGTTAGGGGGTATAACCGTTGAATCAACTTCAGGGGAGTTCCCATCCAGAGGTTGTCCATTTGTAGAATTAGGAAGGGAACAAATTTTGACTTCTATCCAAATTCCGGCTTCAGGAGTAGATTGTTTTTGTTGAACCTGAAAGACTGTTCCCGGTGGTACATTTCCTTTGAGAGCCGGTTTCCCAAATTCTTGAAGGAGAATGATCGGGGTTGAATTGGCTGTAGGAGTTCCCAGTTGAATAAAAGATTGTAATTTTAAGGTACTAATCGGAGCCGGTAAAGGAGGGGGTGTTGGAGAAGGAGATGGGCTGCTAGTGGGGGATGGAGTTGTGAGTTGAGCTTCGGGGTTATTGGGGTTAAACAAACCTAACCCATACAGCAAAGCGCCTAAAATTCCCAATAAAATAGCAATTCCCAAGGATAGGAACCAAACCCTAGACATCGCGGGTTTTGTCTGTCGAGCGCGGGCAATTTCTGTTTCCATCGATGAATCATCCGCATCATTGGTATCGGAAGAATCATCACCCAACCCATCGTTTAAAGGAACCACAGGCGCCACAGACACTTCCTTTAAAGATTCGTTATCATCCTTGGGAACAATTTCAATAAATAATAAAGCAATCGTGACATTATCATGACCGTTTTGAGTATTAGCGATCTCAATCAAGCGATCGCGAATTGTCCCTAAATCGGCTTCTCGATGCAGTACAGGTAAAATTTCCGTTTCCCAATATTGTTCAACCCGATCGCGATCGCTTAACCCATCAGAACATAATAAAAATACACAATCTTCATCCAGGGGAAAACGTTGTACTGTGGGATGCAGTGTCACCGATGAGGTAATCCCTAACGCTTGAATTAACGCTCCAGAAGCCCCTTGTTGGAGAGCATCTCGATAAAGTGCACAACCTAAACGCACCTGTCGAGAAGCCACATCATCATCCACCGTCACTTGATGACAACCACTAGAGCTCACCCAATAGGCGCGACTATCCCCTAAATGGGTTAAATAAATTTCATGAACATGAGCCAGCGCCATTACCAGCGTGGTTCCCATGCGTTCGCGACCCTGACGGTTTTCATCATCATTGCGTTGACAAATGACATCATTAGCAATACAAGTTGCCCGTTTTAATTTAGGAACTAAAGATAAAGGATCCCAATTGGCTTGATGCAGGGGCATTTGTTCCACCTGTTGACGTAAAACATCAATTGCCATGGAAGAAGCGACTTCTCCGCCATCCTGTCCGCCAATGCCATCACAAACAACAGCCAATGCAGGTTCCGTTAAGGGGACTCGGATGGAGGTTTGTCCACTGGGATAACAAGCATCTTCATTGTGAGAACGAGTGGGGCCAGCATCTGTTCCGGTCGCAATTTCAATCCGTCGATGATACCCTCGTCCACAGATCGAGAGAGCTTGATCCAATTGCTGAATCAATTGAGTTGAGGTGCGTAACTCTCCCGTAAGCATTTGATGGGTGAGTTGTTGGAGGAATTTTTGAATCCGGGGGTGTGCGGTCGGAACCCACTGTTGCCAAAAATAACCCAACTGCGTTAGAGAAATATTGTGTCCATCTAAGTTTAATTGCAATAGCCGCACAAAAGGCCCCTGAACCCGCAGTAAATCAGCCTCTAGTAAACTCGAAGCGACAGCCTGACGGCTAAAAGGTTGCCAGAGTTGAGCTATTTGCCACAACCAATTGAGTTGACGCATAGCACTCGCATCCGGCCACAGGGCCGTTAACGTTGGCATTAAAGTCTCCCCATGGGGTGCAATTGGCCCTTTTTCTAACAGGAGGATGGATTTATTCTTGGCTCCTTTCGTGGGCGAAATAATTCCATATACCTGCGGAATGTGCAACCGATAGGAAAATAATTTGAGATAGGGGGCAATTTGATCAGAAATCTCGCTTGGTATTTCCGGCAGCAGTTCGGGTCGAGTATCAACCACAATTTTGCTGCTTTTGAGGAGGTAGCGCTCGGCGATCAGCGTTCCCGAAGGTACTGCTTCGATCCCTTCACCTACAGCCCACAGATAGTGTTTTGCCACAGCATTTTGCATTTGGTTTCCTCACGCCTCTGTTGCCACTCAACGATCATCGTCTAAAATTGGAATAATTTACCTCTAGGAGGTTGGCTTCGTAAAGACTCGCCTAACAGCGTGCCTTGACTCTGATCATGATGTTTCTACGCTACAACAGGATTGCGTTTCTTGTTATCTAGGATCTCGGTTTGAAGACTCCCGTTACACCGCCAGGTTAACGGTGAGATGAAAAACCGAGCAACAAAACTAGCGTAGCACGATATAGAAACAGTTGGCACAAAACAGAAAACTTGTGCTAACTTAGATTTAGGTCGAGATAGGTAGCATAAATGTTGGTTTTAGAATTTAAAGTTAGAGCCGCATTGCAACAACGCAAGGCAATAGATGAAGCGATTCGTACAGCCCAATTCGTCCAAAACAAATGTTTAAGATATTGGATGGATAACAAAGGGGTTAATAAGTACGATTTGAACAAATATTGCCGTGTATTAGCTCATGACTTTAAATTCGCTAATGAACTGAATTCTCAAGCTAGACAATCTAGTGCAGAGAGAGCATGGTCAGCTATCGCTCGATTCTACGATAATTGCAAGCGGAAAGTTCCGGGTAAAAAAGGCTTCCCTAAATTCAAGAAAAATTGCCGTTCGGTTGAATATAAAACAACCGGATGGCAATTGAATTTAGAAACTCGTAAAGCCATTACCTTTACTGATAAGAAAGGAATTGGGCGGTTGCGTTTAGTGGGAAGTTATGATCTGCATTTCTATCAACCGGAACAAATTAAACGAGTTCGATTAGTTAGACGTGCAGATGGTTACTATTGCCAATTTCTACTCTCAATTGACGTTAAGATTCAATCTGAACCAACTAATAAAACAATCGGTTTAGATGTAGGATTATCTGCTTTCTACACCGATGATCAAGGTAATAAAGTAGATAACCCCAAATTCTTAAGAAAAGGAGAGAAGAAAATTAAGCGGTTACAAAGACAACTTTTTCGTAAACAGAAAGGGTCTAATAACCGCAAAAAAGCCAGACAGCGATTATCTAAGGCTCATCTAAAAATCAGTCGGCAACGAAAAGAGTTTAGCAAGCTTGTTGCATACTCCGTCATCCAATCTAACGATTTGGTCGCCTACGAAGATTTAAGGATTAAGAACTTAGTTAAAAATCATTGTCTGGCTAAGTCAATTAATGATGCAGCTTGGTATCAATTCCGTATTTGGTTAGAATATTTTGGGAGAAAGTACGGCAAGGCTACTATCGCTGTTCCTCCTCAATATACAAGCCAAAACTGTTCAAATTGCGGAAAAATCGTCAAAAAATCCCTATCAACAAGAACCCACGTTTGTAATTGTGGATGTCAGTTAGATAGGGATGAAAATGCTGCAAAAAACATTTTAAGAATTGGATTAAGTACGGCAGGACATACCGGAACCTTCGGTTTAGAACCGATAAACGCTTTGGGAGAATTGACCTCTACTTTAACGGGAGCAATCCTGTTGGGGCAAGTCGATTCGTTGAACAAAGAATCTCCCGTCACATCGCTTGGCGATTGACGGTGAGAGTGTCAACTAACAGATCAGCGTTACTCTCTACCCCATCGGTACGAGGTGACAACAGAGAATCACAATAGATGTGCAGTAGATGCCCGATTGTGAACTACCTACACCGCCAATCACGGGTCAGACTTGGCGTACGAGTGCGGAAGAAGCTAAAAATTAGCACCGATTGGGAATCAACAACATCATTTAAGGCTACTCACCTCATGAGTCATTCTCCCCCTAACCCGTCCAATGACCCTAAATTCTTACCGTATTTGGAAATTAATGAACGGCTAACTGAATTGAAACAGTCTCACGGTCACTACTACCAAATGATTAATTTGGAGGTTTGGGCATTAATTGAAACGATGGATCAGTTTTTTCCGGGTTCTTGGAATCGATTCATGACCAACCGTCAATTGTCCATGAAACAATTTTTACAACGTCAGCGATCGCAAAAACAATCTCCTATACCCAATCAGCAACCCGATCCTTCAGGTGTTGATCCTGATCATCCAGTTTAGAACCCACCCCTACACTCTTCTTTTGCTTACACCCTCCACCCTACACCCTCCACCCCACATTCACTACTGAACCCTAGGTAATCCCATACTATAGTTCACAGTACGCGAGTTGAGGTTATAGCTAATTTCACCCGCTTGGATCAGTGATCGCACCAAATGCTCTAAATCTGATCCAATCCGACGTAAATTATATTCGGTGAGGTCTTCGCCATTGAACGTTTCGACTAACTCGTCAAATTTCCGATAGACTTGTTGCAAAGCTTTCTCATTCCAGTTAAATTCATTGTCGGGATCAACATCCAAGGTGAGGACTTGTTCGCTGTCCACTAACTCTTCATTCTGAATTTCCGCCGTATAAATATGGATATGGCGAGTGGTCGATTTCAACAGCATAAGCGGTTTAACTGAAATAGTTTTTATCTGGATTGTTTTTTATTTTGACATTACTTTAGGAAATCATGAGTAATTTCTGGAATCAAATTTTGAACTTTGCAACAACAACGGCTAACGATGTTGGACAACAGTTAATCCTCGATTTTGGCACAGTCCAAGCTGATGAAAAAGCCGATGGGAGTTTAGTCACCCGGTCTGACCAATGGGCCGATCTTGAAATTCGCACCCGTATCGCCACCACATTTCCCGAACACGGGGTTCTCAGTGAAGAAGCGGAACATATTTTTCCGAATACAGACTGGTGTTGGGTGATTGATCCTTTAGATGGGACAACGAATTTCGCCAGAGGGATTCCCATTTGGGGGGTTTCTTTAGGATTACTGTATCAAGGAAATCCGGTTTTTGGTTTGATTCATTTACCTCCTTTAAACCAAACCTTTCACGGGTTTTGGTTCGGCTCATCAAGTTTAACAGGCACCCAAGGAGCATTTTTAAATGGTCAACCCATTCACGCCAGTTCCGATGCGTTAAGTTCTAATCACTTTTTTAACCTCTGTTCTCGAAGTATTGCGATCGCTCCTCAAATTCCGTGTAAAATTCGGATGTTAGGCATGGCGGCTTATAACTTCCTCACTGTCGCCGCAGGTGCAACTTTAGGGGGAGTTGAAGCCACTCCTAAAATTTGGGATATCGCCGGAAGTTGGGTCATTGTTAAAGCAGCAGGGGCGGTTTGGTGTCCTCTGTCTCCCGAACCTTTTCCCTTAGAAATTGGACGAAATTATGGCACTCAATCCTATCCAACATTAGTGGTGAGTCAACCGGAATTAGTATCTGTTTTTGAACCCTTTATTAAAAAAACATAAAAGTAGGGTGCGTAAGCGATCGCGCACGCACCTGATCTCGTTAAACTTTTACCTCAGACGCAAACTTAATTTTTAAATAATCGTCTTCCATTTTCGTTATTCCTAAAAATCTATCAACTGAGACTTTTTTCCTGGCAATTTGTAGAGTTAAGAAAAGATTTCTATTCCTTAACTTCCGTGATCGTACACTTTAAAAGATTTATCTAGCCATATAATCCGAAAAATTGCTTCATCCCTATAACCGACCATTGGTTTTAAACCACTAAATCGGAATGCGATCAGATTTACATCTTCTGTAATATGTTTGGGAATAGTAACACGAAAACTCTTACGATCAATGATTTCATACCCAAGTCCATGACGAGGTGCGCGACGAAGTTCCCTCCAAGATAACTGACTGAGTTTGTAAAATGTAGATACCAAAGCTGCTTTTTCATCTTGATCACAACTATCTAAGCCGTGTGTTTTATCAAGATATCGCAAACAGAAAACAGGAGGTTCTAAATCGTAATTTGGGGTACTTGGCAAAGGTGGAGGTGGAGCAATACGTTTTCCTTTTTTAGGGTCTTTACCCTTCATCTTTGCCATGACTACTTCACCACTTGAGTCTCAAAATATGCCTTCATCAAATCAAGGGCTATCTCTTCATTAACATCAGTTTCTTTATAGGGGGGTTCTTGATCAGTAAAACGCTTGAGTATTGGAGCCGTATATTGTCCATAGACTTCATAAACTTCATCTAGTAATTCTTGTGTTTCTTGACTATATTGATCTATATTAAAATCGTCAGGCTGTGGAAGAGGATTTGATCCATATTGCTTGTATATTCGGTAAACATCAGGCACAACAGGCCCATATTGCCAAGCTTCTATTTTTTCAGAAAATAGGCGTTTCCCAAATAGAGCTAAATGAAAACCTTGAGCATAGTAAAGCAATTTCTGAAGTCTTAGATTAGTCATTAAATCTTCTTCTTCAGGAGAAGCCAGGGTAATCAAGTATTTAGCTATATCTAAAGCATTAGATGCTTCAGTTTCAGACAATCCTTTTCTAGCATCTAGTTCAAGATCCTCGTCAACAATCACGTTAGAAGGAGATAGGCGATTAGAGCGTATATAAGTTTCGGTTAACCATGAGCGATTAGATCGTATGTAAGTTTCGGTTAACGATGGGGGATTAGATTGTCTATGAGGTTTAACAATCGGTTCGGTTAACTCTGGTTTTTCTTCCTCTAGGTGTTCTGGAAATTCAGAAATCATAAGCCAGTTTTAATATCTAATCTATTAAAGTTGTAGTTTAATTTTAGGATACCCTATTTTCTATGATATCTCATTTTGATTTGGCAAAGGTCAGTAGGTGGTCACGAATAAAGGTTAAACCTGTAAACATCAATTCCTTAGACAGAGAAATTTATAGCGTTTTACCTTTTACGCATAATTGCGTCCACCTACTGATTATCTAAGAAACAGGATTCCTAAAATTTACGCTTTCACCCCATCCGAAAACCGAATTCTCAAATAATCATCTTCCATTTTTGCCCCAGAAGGTTGCAACATAGCCAAGGTTTGGGGTAACACTAAATTCCGGCGATGATTACCAATTCTAATATTAAGTTCATCCCCCGTTTTATTCAGTTGAATTTGTTCTTTGGGAATTCCGGGTAAATACAATTCTAAGGTATATTGATTTTTATCCTCCACGACTCGAACAGTATTTTCTTTATAATAAACTTGGCTGGGATCTTCATCTGCATATAACGTCTCTTTTAACCGTTCTAACGCTTCAAATCCACATAACTCCTGAGAAAATAAGGGAACTTCCTTAACAGGTAAGGGGGTAAAATTATCATGAATTTCTTGACGATATTGTTGTTGATTTTCTTTCCATTTTTTGAAAAAGGGATCGGTGACTTCTTCAGGAATAATTCGATTTGCAATGACTAAATCTGTCGAAACATTATACAAACTTAAATAGGCATGGGCGCGTAAAGATTCCTTAATTACCATTTTTTCAGGGTTCGTTACTAAACGCACTGAGGTTTGCATATTATCGGTTAACACCTTTTCTAAGGCTTCAATTTTTTCATAAAATTCATAAGGGGCGTCCATGACTTCTTTATCGGGTAAGGAAAACCCCGTTAACGGTTTAAAAATCGGTTCAAACAGAGGACGCAACGCCACCGACATTCCTTGTAACGGTTTGTAAAATTTTCTCATATACCAACCGCCCACTTCCGGTAAACTTAACAATCTCAACGCCGTTCCCGTTGGGGCAGAATCAATAATTAAGATCTCAAAATCTCCCTCGTCATAATGGCGCTTCATCCGCACCAAACCGAAAATTTCATCCATCCCCGGTAAAATGGCTAATTCTTCCGCCTGTACTCCATCGAGTCCTCGCGCCTGTAATACTTGACTAATATAGCGTTTCACCGCCCCCCAATTGCCTTCGAGTTCCATTAAAGCGTCCAGTTCAGCCCCCCAAAGGTTGGGTCGGACTTGACGGGGTTCGTGTCCTAACTCCATATCAAAGCTATCGGCGAGGGAGTGGGCGGGGTCGGTACTCAACACCAGGGTTTTATGCCCCAACTCCGCACAGCGCAACCCTGTTGCAGCCGCAACGGAGGTTTTACCTACGCCACCTTTACCCGTCATTAAGATTACGCGCATACGATTTTAAGCTTAAAATTTGTTTACATTCTTTAACTTTAGCGGGTTTTTAGCAAGAATAGCTGTTTCACTACGTCCAAGCGCGAACAGTCCCAATAGTCGATATGGCTTTCAATCAGGTTATTGGGGTTTAATTTGAGTTCACTCCGTCCAGGGATAGAAATTCTGGGTTTCCAGGGGAGGGGAGTTGTCCAACTCAGTGTCCAACGGGTTTCTATTAAATTCTCAGTTTGAGTAATACTATGTAAATCCAGTTGAATATCCCAAAACCAAGTTTTCATAAATCCCATCATTTGTTGATAGCGTTCTAACCCATTAAATTGATTCATGGGGTCTTTAAAATAAACGTTATCCGCATAAATCTGATAACTTTGGTTATCGGGAAATTGTTGATAATCTTGTTTGAGAATTTCAATAATATTCATCATCTTAAAGGGAACAGGGAATAGGGAATTACGAATTACGAATTACGAATTACGAATAGGGAATACCAGATAATACTTCTGGCTGTTTTAGGTCAGTTGTAAATTATGACAACCTATTACGGGCTAACCGTTAACCTTCCTAGAGGTGAGGTGCGATACAAGTCACGATTTCGCTACACCCTATCTCAACTTTTGGTAAACTATTTTTAAGATAATGTAAACAGTTGTTAATTGAGATTCGGTTCAAGCTGAACCCGAGAATCTGATTGTATCAAAGGTTTACAGAATTTTTCCACCGGGTATCAACCCTCATATCTGGTTGTTTATTAACCGTCAACCCTCATTCGGAGTTTCATGTTAGAGATTACTTCCCCAGCAAACACCCAGACTGAAACGATGTCATCTTCTGCTGCTACGGATAACGGAAAATATCCACAAACTACGGGACAAGAGGGATTTGTTCAACGGCATTTAGGCCCCAATGCTGATGAAATTCAACAAATGTTAGAATTATTGGGGGTTTCTAGTTTAGAGGATTTAATTGATCAAACGATTCCCTCAACGATTCGCCTCAATCAAAGCTTAAAATTACCCGAAGCTTTCAGTGAATATGCAGCCCTGAATCAATTAAAAGCGATCGCTTCTCAAAATAAAGTTTATCGTTCTTTTATCGGTATGGGTTATTCTGATTGTATCACTCCGGGTGTGATTCAACGCAATATATTAGAGAATCCCGGTTGGTATACGGCTTATACTCCCTATCAAGCGGAAATTGCCCAAGGTCGTTTAGAAGCTTTACTAAACTTTCAAACCCTGATTATTGACTTAACCGGATTAGAAATTGCTAACGCTTCTTTATTAGATGAAGGAACGGCGGCGGCGGAAGCCATGAGTTTGAGTTATGCCGTTTCTAAAAGCAAAGCTAACGGATTTTTTGTCTCAAAAGATTGCCATCCTCAAACCCTTGATGTCGTCAAAACCCGTGCAATTCCATTAGGCATTGATATTATTATTGGAGATCACCGCACGTTTGATTTTAATACTCCTATTTTTGGATGTTTACTGCAATATCCAGCGAGTGATGGGTCAATTTATGACTATCGTAATTTTATTGAAACCGCCCATCAACACAATGCTTTAGTTACAGTGGCGGCGGATATTTTAAGTTTAACGCTGTTAACTCCACCTGGGGAATTCGGAGCAGATATTGCAGTCGGAAGTACCCAACGGTTAGGGGTTCCCTTGGGTTATGGTGGCCCCCATGCGGCTTATTTTGCCACGAAAGAAACGTATAAACGCAACGTTCCAGGGCGGATGGTCGGTGTTTCTAAAGATTCCCAAGGAAACCCGGCGTTACGGTTAGCTTTACAAACCCGTGAACAACATATTCGCCGTGATAAAGCCACCAGTAATATTTGTACGGCCCAAGTTTTATTAGCGGTGATTGCAAGTTTATATGCAGTCTATCATGGGCCGTCTGGACTTCAACAAATTGCCCAAAATATTCATCAGTTAACCTTAACCTTAGCAGAAGGGTTAAAACGTTTAGGCTATTCAATGGGAACAGAACCCTTTTTTGATACAATAAAAGTAGAATTAGGGGGAAAATCTTTAACGGAAATTCTGTCAGCAGCCGAAGCTAAAGAAATTAATCTGCGAGTGATTGATGAGCAAACTGTTGGGATTAGTTTAGATGAAACCACAACTATTCAAGATGTGATTGATTTGTGGTCAATCTTTCGGGGATCTGAGTTACCTTTTAACGTTGAAGAGGTATTAAAAGCCTCAGATAATCTTACCCCTTTTACTCGTAAATCTGCCTATTTAACCCATCCGGTTTTTAACAGTTACCATTCAGAAACGGAACTTTTACGCTATATTCATCGCTTGGAAACCAAGGATTTATCGTTAAATACCTCGATGATTCCTTTAGGTTCCTGTACGATGAAATTAAACGCAACCGCCGAAATGATTCCGGTGACTTGGCCAGAATTTGGAAAACTCCATCCTTTCGCCCCAAAATCCCAAACCCAAGGTTATCAAATTCTGTTTGAACAGTTAGAAAATTGGTTGGCTGAAATTACAGGATTTGCAGGGATTTCATTACAACCGAATGCAGGTTCTCAAGGAGAATATGCCGGATTATTAGTAATTCGTCAATATCATGAAAATCGAGGGGAACTTCACCGGAATATTTGTTTAATTCCTGAATCTGCTCATGGAACAAACCCTGCGAGTGCTGTGATGTGTGGGTTTAAAGTTGTTCCGGTTGTGTGTGATGACCAAGGCAATATTGATATTGCTGACTTGCAAGCAAAAGCTGAAAAACATCGAGATAATTTAGCAGCATTAATGATAACTTATCCCTCAACTCACGGGGTATTTGAAACCGGAATTCAAGAGATTTGTAATATCATTCATGCTAATGGCGGACAAGTTTATATGGATGGGGCAAATATGAACGCCCAAGTCGGGTTATGTCGTCCAGGGGATTTTGGGGCGGATGTGTGTCACCTGAACCTACATAAAACCTTCTGTATTCCTCATGGGGGCGGTGGGCCAGGGATGGGGCCAATTGGGGTTGCATCTCATTTGGTTCCCTTCCTCCCTGGTCATGCGGTGGTGGAATTAGAAGGAAATGATCGCATTGGGGCTGTTTCCGCCGCGCCTTGGGGGAGTGCGAGTATTCTGGTGATTTCTTGGATGTATATTGCCATGATGGGGGCAAAAGGATTAACAGAAGCGACAAAAGTGGCAATTTTAAATGCTAATTATATTGCCCGTCGTTTAGATGAATATTACCCAATTTTGTACAAAGGAAATCATGGATTTGTTGCCCATGAATGTATTTTAGATTTGCGTTCTGTGAAGAAATCCGCAGCCATTGAAGTTGATGATATTGCCAAGCGTTTAATGGATTATGGATTTCATGCGCCAACGGTTTCTTGGCCTGTGGCAGGAACGATGATGGTAGAACCTACTGAAAGCGAATCTAAAGCAGAATTAGATCGATTTTGTGATGCCATGATTGCTATTCGTGCGGAGATTTCTGAAATTGAATCCGGGGTTATGGATACCACAAATAACGTTTTAAAAAATGCTCCCCATACCGCAGCATCGTTAATTTGTGGTGAATGGAATCATCCCTATTCCCGTGAACAAGCAGCCTATCCTGCACCCTGGACAAAAGAATATAAATTCTGGCCTTCTGTGGGACGTATTGATAATGCTTTTGGCGATCGCAATTTTGTTTGTTCTTGTTTGCCAATGGACGCTTATCAATAAAAGCTCATTTCAAGGGAATAGGGAATAGGGAACAGGGAACAGTAAGCTTAGAATAGGGAACATAAAATAGTAATATTTTTTGGTTTCCTATTCGCTTTTAAAAAAAATAATATTCCATTTATTAATCCCCCAAATACTGCGATTTCAAGGTAGGGGCGAGGTAACCTCGCCCTTACAATAATTTTGGAATCAAAAAGTTGTACTATATAGTCTCTTGAATGATAGATGAGTTAGTCCTAAAATAGCGATTAGATTATTATGGAGATCTCATTGATGAATCTGGTTGAACTTTTTATCTATCCGATTAAATCCTGTGGCAAAATTCCTTTGAACCAAGCTGAAGTTACGCTGAAGGGGTTAGCAGGGGATCGAGAATTTATGTGGGTTGATGAATCCGGTCAGTTTGTTACCCAGAGAACTTATCCCCAATTAACTAAAATTCGAGTTCAACAATTAGAGAATGAGATTGAATTGTCCGTTGACAATCAAGAAATTGAACCGTTTAAACTGCAACCGACATTAACAGGAACCTCCAAAACGGTACAAGTTTGGCGGGATCAAACCGTTGCAATTGATCAAGGAGATGCCGTTGCAGATTGGCTACAAAATGCTTTAAAACAAGATGAACAACCTTATTTTCGATTAATGCGACAATCTCCTGATTTTATCCGACCTGTTGATCCAAATTATGCCGTTAATCCTAATAATCAGGTCAGTTTTGCCGATGGTTATCCTTGTTTATTAACGAATACGGCTTCTTTAGCAGAATTGAATCGGAAACTCAAAGAAACCTATTCAACATCATCACAAGAAATTCCCATGAATCGATTTAGACCTAATATTGTGATCGATACCAATCAACCCTTTATTGAAGATAATTGGAAAACAATTTTAATTGGAGAGGTTTATTTTGATTTAGTCAAACCTTGTAGCCGTTGTATTGTGACAACAACCAATCAAAAAAGTGGGGAACGCAATGAATTAAAAGAACCGTTGAAAACCTTAGCAACCTTTCGACAACAGCCGCGCGGAGTCATGTTTGGTTTTAATATGATTCCTCGAAATACCGGGACAATTCAAGTCGGTGATTCTGTTGAGGTCGTCGAAATCCTTTGAAGCTTTCACTTTGATCAATAATAGCAGTCAGAAGACCCACCCCAAAAGCGTTCCGCCTTGTTGGTATTGGACACTTCACTTTTGTTACAAGCGCGAGTTAGAATTGCGGAGACTTATTTGAAAAAAAAGGCTTAAAGTAGGGAATTTTAAGGTGGATTCACCTTGAACTTATGGAAAAAATTTAGTAATATTTAATACCATACATTTTGCGTTGGTGGGGTGCTGCCCAAATGACCTATAGCCTCAGAATTGCTGATTTGCCCAGTGATGAGCGTCCCCGTGAACGACTAATGGCCATTGGCTCCAGAAATTTAGCAACGGCTGAATTGATTGCAATTCTGTTGGGAACGGGTCAGGGAAAAGGAAAATTATCTGCGGTGGGTTTAGGACAATATGTGTTAAACCAGTTAAGTCAGCATCAGCGAGATCCCTTGTCGGTATTGCGAGATATTGGGGTTCACGAATTAACTCAAATTCATGGCATCGGGACAGCCAAAGCCACCACTATTTTAGCGGCGGTGGAGTTAGGAAAGCGAGTTTTTCAGTCTAAACCGCCCGATTTAGCTATCATTGAGACTCCCCAAGCGGCGGCGGATGCGTTAAGTCATGATTTAATGTGGCAACCCCAGGAACGATTTGCGGTGTTGTTGTTAGATGTCAAACATCGCCTTTTAGGAACTCAAGTGATTACCATTGGTAGTGCAACGGAAACCATCGCCCATCCCCGTGATATTTTTCGAGAAGTGCTCAAAAGTGGCGCAACACGGGCAATTTTGGCTCATAATCATCCATCGGGGAATGTAGAACCCAGTGCAGAAGATATTAATTTAACTCGTCAACTCTTGCAAGGAGCGCAATTTTTATCCATTCCACTTTTAGACCATCTTATTTTAGGAAATGGTAATTATTTAAGTTTGCGCTCTACAACTTCCTTATGGGAAGAATATCCCCAAATGGAATAGTCTAAAAGAGTGCTTTTTAAGATTTAACGTGTTTAATTAACAATTGAGCGATCGCTTGTAATTGTTGTTTATTAAACGTTTTCAAGAGAACTTTAACCACCTCTTTCGGATCAGCCGGAATTGTAATTTCTCCAGAGGCAGGTTTAGCGGTTGCTTTAGCTCCCGCTAAGGTTGATAACGCTGCACTCGGAGCAATTGTGTTTGCTTTTCCAGCTTGTAAGAGTTCGGCTCCTTGCTTTAACTCGTTAATAATGGGATTCGCTAAAACTTTAAAAGAATTTTTAGGATTAGCGATCGCACCATGAGCCGTTTTAACTAAGGTTTGCCAAGGTTCAATTCCGACTCCAATTTTCGTTAATCGAGCGCACAAACCCGCCAATTGTTTACGAGATTCTGGGGATTCTGCTTGTTTAAATCCCTGCAACATCGGTTTAAGAACCGTCATGACTTGATTAACAGCATTAGCAACCCCAGGTGTTCCGGTCGCGGGTGCTGCTGGGGCTGTTGCTGGGGATGCTTTACCACTCATCAAGCCTTTTAAGTTATTTTCCAACTTATCATAAAGGGGAAGGGACGCTTGTAGAATTTTCTCCCCCATTTCTTCGGAAAGCCCTGCTGGACTTGCTGCGCGATCAATTAAATTTTTCAGCACTTCAAACCCTTTAGTATAGAGGGTTTGGGTTGTGGCATCAATTTTAAGTGGCGTGTCCTTCACCATCTTAAAACAATCTTCTAAGCGCTTGGACACCTTATTAATGCTGGTGAGACTGGGCATCTTGTCCATCAACATCGCGGCGGCTCCTTTAATGGAGTGGGCAGCCCGATAGATGGCCGTTACACCCTCCCGGTCTGCATCAGCCATAATTGCAGGTAGCTCTGTTAGCCCCGTTTGCAGGGTTTCAAGACGCTCCTCAGCTTCTTCCATGAAGATAGCAAAGATCTTTTGGTCTTGGTTTGTTGGCACAGCAGCCCTCCTAAACCCTTATCAGTTGAAACAGAGCGTGTTTTCATTGAGTCGTGTCGCCTCGCCCTGAGTTTTTGATGGCTGGGTAAAGACAGATTTCACCCAGTGGCAACTCACTCCTGGATCTTAATTTAACCCAAGATTATCCCTTTTCTTCCTCAGCTAAGATTTTTTTCTTCTATATTCATCCACGAACTCAGAACCAGAAGGGTATTGATTCTTGACAGTTGACTGTTAGCAACCAAAGACCAGGACACTCCCCTTATCCCCTTATCCCCTTATCCCTCTCCCCTTGTCCCCTTATCCCTCTCTCCCTCTCCCCTTGTCCCCTTGTCCCCTCTTCTAAGAATCTGAGGGAATTTCAGAGGGTGGAACTTTTTCCAAATGAATTAACCCTTCCATCACCGATTTAACAATGGGTGCGGCAACAATTCCTCCGGCGCGACCTTCGAGGGGTTCATCCACCACCGCGACAACCACATAACGAGGATGGTCAACACTTAAAATCCCAACAAAACTGGTAATTAAAGCATTAGAGGAATAACCACCATCGGGAGATGCTTTTTGAGCCGTCCCGGTTTTTCCCCCAATTCGATAGCCTTCAATTGCGGCTCTTGTCCCGGTTCCGCCTTCTTTAACCACACTTTCCATCATTTTTAAAACAGCATTGGTGGTTTTATCAGAAAACACTTGTTTAGGTTCAGGAAGGGGAAGTTTCCAATACAGTTGACCTTTACTGTTATATAACCCTTGAACAACGTGGGGAGTTACCAATTTACCGCCATTGGCTAAAACACTATGAAGTTGAGCTAACTGAATCGGAGTAATAGAAAAACCTTGACCAAAAGCGGTTGTTGCGGGTTCAATGGAGGCGGAGACAAATTGTTCTTTTGTTTTTAGGGTACTAGAGGCAGCAAAGGGTAAATCAATTCCTAGAGTTGTTCCTAAACCTAATCGTTTTAAGCCTTCATAAAACACCTCTGGCTCCAGGCGTTGCATAATCCTAACCATACCGACGTTGCTAGAATATTTCACCACATCGGTAATATTAATGGCCCCTCTAGCAGAACCGTCAGCATTTTGAATTGGCCAGCCTCCGACTTGAATATTCCCTTCATCATTAACCACCGTATCGGGTTGAATCACTCCTGCTTCTAAAGCTAAGGCAACGTTAATCGGTTTAAAGGTTGAACCGGGTTCATAAAGGTCTGTTAAAGCCCAATTTTTAAAGCGTTCTAAGTCAAATTTATAATATTGATTGGGGTTATAAGAGGGTTCATTTACAAGGGTTAATACTGAGCCATCGCGGGCATCCATGACAATGACTGTTCCCCGTTTGGCTTTATATTCTTGAACGTTTTTTTGCAGTGCTTTACGCGCAATTCGTTGTAAAGAAGTGTCAATGGTTAGCCGTAATTGTAAATCATCAACGGGAATAAATCCGGTCGCAATTTGTTCAGGAACCCAAGCTCCATTTGCAGCCCGTTGAAAGGATAAGGAGGGCATGACACGTTCTAATAAACTTTCCTGACTGTATTCAATTCCGGCTTGACCTTTTCCTTCTGGATTGACATAACCCACGACATCGGCGGTAATATCCTGTTGAGGATAAAGTCGTTGACGATTTTCCAGCAATTCTAATCCATCAAACCCTAAATTTTGAATGCGGTTTGAGACTTCTTCTGGAATAAAATCTGCAACTTTAATTCCACTCGGTGAGGTACTAAACAGTTGAACAAGTTCGTTAGCATTGGGCGTTGTTAAATCTTCTCTGACCAACACAGGAGCTAACTTTTCAGCAATTTCCGTTGGAGATTGTTTAAAGAGTTTGGGATGAGCATAAAGGGTATAAACTCGCTGATCTAAAGCCAGAATATTTCCGTTTTTATCCGTAATGGGACGGCGAGGAACAAAAGGTAAAATTCGTTGTTCTTGTTGTGCTTTGGCTTTTTCTCTGAGAAAGGAAGAGTCTTGACCAATTTGTAAACGAAATAAATTAAGGGCTAGGCCGAAAATTCCACCTAATATAATGAACCAAACTAATATTAAACGGTTGCGATCGCACTGCCGAGGATAGGGTTTGGAGGTTCTCCCTCGCTTTGGAGACACCATTGATGGCGCAACGGTCACGGTATTCCGTGATGTAGACTTTCGCCGTTGACCCCCAACAATGGATTTTTTCCGCCCCATAGNGGAGCCGTGTGAGGTGAAAGTCTCACGCACGGTTCTGAAGGAGAGGTAGAAGTGGTAACGCTTCTATCGACTCTAACAGTTTCGTTCTGGGGAAGGGAAAGTTATTGATCCCTCCCTATCGAGTCAATTGGTCATTCAAGTTGTCCGTTGGCAATATCAGATTAATTCGGCTACGGTTGAACAAGCTAAAACCCGCTTACAAACAGCCTTTGAAGTCTTAGCCGTTTGGAAACATCAGCCTTATTTAGTCGGGGATCAAATCAGTATCGCTGATATAACAGCTGCGGCACTTCTGAGCCCCTTAGCCTTGATCCCAGAGTATCGAGAGGATTACCCTTGGCTATTTGAACGGATCAAGGAAATTCACAGTCTTTGCCAAGAACCTTTCCCCCCAGGACTTTAGTTTCTTCTGTAACCAGTATCCCACGTTTAACCCGATAGCAGCGTGGGATACTTCATATCAACGATTGAGCCATTAAAACAACGGCAGAACGAGGACTAACATGATAGTATTTTCCCGAAATGGGAGACGCCGCATTTAAACTACTAATATCGTTGGGAACGACTAAAGCGGTGTCAACGAGACGATGCCAACGTTCATTTTTAGACAGAGGAGGAATTTGAAATTTTAAGGGTTCCCAATAGGCATTTAACATAATATGTAGATGTTCGCCTTTTTCGGGATGATATAAACTACAAGCAATACTGCGAGAGTTTTCGTTTAAATCCGGTTTCCCGATGCGAACCCCATGCCACATAATATGAGGCAAATCGCTCTCAATATCCACTTCTAAAACATCATCTAATTGAAAAAGATGAAGTTCTTTTTTAAAGCGGATTAAACTCTTTACAAACCGCAAAACATCAGGATGTTTGCCCACATCACTCCAATCAAACCATCCTAATTCATTATCTTGACAGTAGGCGTTATTATTTCCGAATTGGGTGCGGCAAACTTCATCCCCCATTAATAACATTGGGGTTCCTTGAGAAAGTAATAAGATCACCCAAAGGTTTTTAATTTGTTGTAGGCGTAACGCTTGAATATATAAGTCATCGGTTGGCCCCTCAACCCCACAATTCCAGCTAAAATTACAGTCGGAACCGTCTTTATTTTTTTCGCCATTAGCTTCATTATGTTTTTCATTATAACACACTAAATCATTTAAAGTAAAGCCATCATGACAGGTGACAAAATTAACGCTACAATGCACTTCTCGATCAGGATGGGGATAAATATCGGGACTCCCCATAATCCGATAGGCTAACTTTTCAACTTGTTCTTCATCTCCTTTAACAAAACGGCGGACATCATCTCTAAATTGTCCATTCCATTCTCCAAAGCGATCGCCTGCTAAAGACCCAACTTGATATAATCCTCCCGCATCCCAAGCTTCAACAATTAATTTAGCTCCGGCTAATACGGGGTCAGATTTAATAATCCATAAAATCGGAGCATCATCAATGGGATTTCCTTCTTTATCTCGTGATAAAATTGAAGCTAAATCAAAGCGAAATCCATCGACGTGCATTTCTGAAACCCAATATCGCAGACTATCAATAATTAATCGTCCTGAAATTTCATGATTGGCTTTAATCGTATTGCCACAGCCACTATAATTACTATAAAAAGCAGGATTCTCTTTTTCTAAAATATAATACATACTGTTATCTAATCCTCGAAAGGATAACGTCGGCCCGTCTTCATTTCCCTCAGCCGTATGGTTATAAACGACATCTAAAATAACTTCAATTCCCGCTTGATGCAGTGCTTTCACCATGTCTCGAAATTCATCTAAGGGGCCAAAGGCATCCCGACGAGAACTATATTGGCGATGGGGGGCAAAAAATGAAATGGTACTATATCCCCAATAATTATTACGAGGAGGAACTGCATCCTGTTCATCAAATTGATGAATCGGTAATAATTCAACGGCTGTAATTCCTAAATCTTTTAAATAAGGTATTTTTTCAATTAATCCACCATAAGTTCCCCGTTTTTCAGGAGAAATTCCTGAATTAGGATTGCGGGTAAAACCACCGACATGAAGTTCATAAATAATCGTTTGAGAGTAAGGTAATTCTAAAGGTTTATCTCCTTCCCAATCATAGGTGCTATTATCAACCACAACGCCTTTTAAAGCTTGGGCGAAATTATTCCCAGGAACCGAAGCAGCAACTCGACTATAATTTTCTGTATTAACAATGGCTGTAGCGTAGGGATCTAATAACAGTTTGTCGGGATCAAATCGATATCCTAATTCCGGTTCAAATAAGCCATAAACTCGATAGCCATAAATTTGTCCGGGTTTAATTCCCGAAACAAAAATATGCCAATAATAAAAGGTTTTATTTCGTTTGGGATCAAAGGGAATAATATGAGTGGGTTCAGCCGCATCCGGGCTATCAAACAATAATAATTCTATAGCAAGACAATTTTTAGAAAAAACGCAAAAATTCACCCCCTTGGGATAAACGGTAGCCCCCAAGGGGAAACTTTGACCGGATAAGACATCAAAATTCATGCCTTTAACTCCTTGCTGGTTTTCGGTATTGTCAATGGCTAAGTTCAATTGTTGTACCCCATTTCTTGTAGAATAATTCTCTGTGGAACAGAAATTTTGCTTTCTAAGTTGTAACGTTAACTTAGATTACCGTTAATTGGGGTACATTGCTTAGACAACTGATCGCAAGTGCTAAAAACAGGATAAACTAGCAGAAAATCCCTGTTTATAGCAACAAAACTGCGTGATATACCAGTCCCTAGAACTGTTAGAACATGAATTGATGATAAAACCTAAAGGATCAATGGTTTTTCCGGGTTCCCTATTCCTTGCTATAAGTTGAATGTTGCCGTCAGAAACTCCTTGCTTAAGTATTGCCATCGCCCGGATGAGTACCTCCGTTGCTAACCATTTTGCAACTTGGGTGGTACAATCTCCTGATTGGAATGGATATGTTCACCATGATAGTAGCTGGCCAGACCCCCTTTCCCAAACATGGCAAGCTTGGCTAGAACTGTTCTCACCCCATAGTATTCCCAATCGTCTGTGTTCTCCACCAACCAGGAATTTAGCCTTAATTGCCACCTCTGACTCAGGGCGACAATTGAGTTATAGCACCCGTTTAATGCAACAATTAGGAATTAATCTCTGGCAATGGTTATTTCAAGGGTCAATTCAAGCCAGTTTACATCGAAGTCAAGGCATTGCCATTGGACAGGATCAACCGTTACGAATCCGTTTAGATTTAAGAGATGCTGATTTAATTCCCATTCCTTGGGAAACGATGCAACCCCAAGCCGGTCAACCTGCCATTTCCCTGAGTCAAAATCTGTGGTTTAGTCGCACCACCTTTGATGTTAACCCTCTGCCTCAACGGGTAGCAGCCCAAGGGTTAAATATTTTATTAATCTTAGGAGAAAATCAAATTGACACTGGTGTTGTGGAACAGGCATCTTACCTGTTAAAACTAAAATTAGAAGAAGAAGCGATCGCATTAAGCAAAGCCTTTGAACAGTGTAGTCTTGCTCCTCCAGGAAATCAAATCGATACCCAGGTTTCCTGTGGAATCAAAACCTTAATTCAACCTACTGTTGAACACTTAATTGCCGAGTTAGAAACCGATCGCTATAACGTTTTATTTTATGCCGGACATGGCGTTCCTGCCCCCGATGGGGGGTTATTATTTTTACAATAACCGTATTCAAAGCCCACGTCTTTCAAGCGTGGGATGTAGAATACCCGCCTTTAGGCGGAGTGAAGGCTAGTGAGAGTTTTGGTTAGCAATATACTTTTTGATAGTTTCACTAGAAACAGAACCAGCCGTCCCACAATAATAGCTTCGACTCCACAAAGAAGGTAGTTTAAGTAAATGAGGAAATTCTTTTCTTAATATTCTTGATGATGCCCCTTTGATTCTGAACATAATTTGATGTGGAGCAATCAAAGGGTGACAACTAATAAATAAATGCACATGATCAGGCATTATCTCCAGAGCTAGGACATCACATTCTAGCTCTTTTGCTTTTTGGTAGATAATTTCCTCTAATCTTCTGCTCACTCCGTTAACCAACACCCTTTTCCTCCTTTTTGGGCAAAAGACAAAATGATAGTTGATCAGACTAACTGATGTGTTTTTTCTTCTATATTGATTTTCTGTCATTGTCGATACACACGATTCATCAACCTTATGTTATCATGGATGACATGACAAAAATAACTCGGACGATTAAATTGAAATTCGTGGATCTCAACCGTTGTAAAGCTCAGGTGTTTGAGCAAATGACGGCAGAAAACACACGGGTTGCCAACAAGCTGTTGTCATTGCCGATTAAAGAACGGCGTAAAATGACAACAGCTAAAATTATGTCCGAGTTAAAATCTGCCCTTGTTAACCAAGTAATCCGACATACCACATCACCCACAGGTCGTAAAACCAAACAATATAAAGTTCTTCCTGTGGAAGTTAACAACCAAAACTGGAAGTTAACCCTAAAAGGGAATACTTATTCAATTAGTTTTCCAACCCTTAAAGGTGAAAAAAGAATTCCCATTGAAGTTGCATCTCCCCATTGGCAACCTGTTTTAGACGGATTGTTAGAGGGAACAATTCAAGGGGGTTCTTTTAAATTAATTAAACATCGAAATAAGTGGTATGCCTATCTGTCAATTACTGAGGATGTTCCAGAAGTTAAGACGGAGAAAAGATTAGGATGTGACCGAGGACAGAATAATTTAGCGGTAGTTGCACCTAAACAGGGTTTTGGTAAGTTCTTTAATGGTCAAAGCGTTAAGCATCGGAGACGTTATTTTCAACAACGAAGAAAACAACTTCAAGAAGCTAAAAAGTTTCGAGCATTAAAGAAATGGGACAAAAAAGAACGACGATGGATGGATGCAATCAATCATACAATCAGCCGTCGAATTGTTCGTTTTGCCGAATACCATAATGCTGATGTTGTTATTGAGGATTTAGAAGGATGTCGAAGCACAATGAAACAGAGCCAAAAATCTCGTTCTGATTCCGGTGAATCTCGACATAATTGGTCTTATTATTCTTTGGAACAGAAACTTAATTATAAGTTGGCTCTTAAAGGATTGAAATTAATTAAAAGACCTGCGCCATACACTTCCAAATCCTGTTCAACCTGTGGTTTTATTGGTAAAAGAAATCGACATGATTTCAATTGCCCTAATGGTCACTACCATAACTCTGATTTGAATGCTGCGAAAAACCTAGCTCAATGGGACGGTTTTTCTTGTCAGTTAGACCTACAGAGAGATGCTTCTGTAATGGATTCATCCGGTTTAACTGATGGGGTGCTTGGCACACCCCTGAACTCGGTGAATACAGTCAAACAAGAGTATATTCAACTGTCTCTGCTTGACTGGACTAGATACGAGAATCCCACCCCTTTAGCGTAGCGCAGGGGTGGGAGTGTCAAGTCCTGATACCACCGTTAATGGCACCGAACTCGCCCAGGTCTTAGTCCGATGTGGCATTGTTTTAGCGGTGTTTAATACCTGTTGGAGTGCTCAACCTGCGGTGGAAGCCGTCTCAACCGCTTCTAATTCTCTATTTCAAGCAATTCCTAGTAGTAGTTTAGCAAAGGTTTTAATCCATCATGGAGTTCCGGCAGTGTTGGGAATGCGGGACTCTATTACTGACGCAGAGGCGTTAAGCTTTATTCAGGCTTTTGCGAGAGCTTTAGGAGAACGGCTTCCGGTAGATCAAGCTGTTGCGGTAGCCCGTCAGCAGTTGTTAGCTTTATATAAATTCAATCAACCCGCCTGGACGTTACCGATATTGTATATGCACCCGGAATTTGACGGGGTGTTAGTGCAGCCGTTAGAACAAATTAAGACAGAAATGCCAAATACGGCGGTAACAGGGTTTGGGGATATTCCTAGAGCATGGTTACGGTTAATGAGTTCAGTGGGAAATACCCCGGTACAAGCTTGGCCCGTTGATACGGGGTTAGTCCGGGTGGGACGAGGAGAAGGAAATGATGTGATTGTTTCTGAACAATGGGTTTCTTCCAAGCACGCTGAAATTTTTTGTCGTCATAGCTCGGATGGGAAAACACAACCGAATTATTTTTTAAGGGATTTTTCCCGTTATGGAACGTTAGTTTTTAATGCTCAACAATGGCAACGAATTCATCATCAAGAAATTCCATTAATATCAGGAATGCAGTTAAAATTTGGCAGTTCTCAAGGTCAAATGTTAGAGTTTATTATTGAAGCTCAATATCAGCAATAGAGAATTACGAATTATGAATTACGAATTACGAATTACGAATTAATCAGGGTTGGTTTCAAGATCTCGTTTAAATAATGATTAACTATTATGAGCGATCCTAAACTTTTTCATTTAATAAACCGCGTCAGTTTTGGAATTACCCCTGGACAACTTCAACAGATACAACAGATGGGGATTGAAACTTATATTAAGACTCAACTTCAATCCCAAACAATTTCCTATCCAGCCGATTTAAACGATAGATTGAACCCTTTAAATACATTAGTTTGGCAACCCGGCGAGGTAATTTTAGCAGAAAAGCAAACCGTAGAACAAGCCAAAACTCTAGGTTTAGATAACAAATCGATGGATAAAATTAAGCAAAGTTTTAATCAAAAAATTATGCAGCAAGCAAAACGCGGACGTTTGTTAAGAGCCTTTGCAAGTCCGCGTCAATTGGAAGAAGTGATGGTTGAGTTTTGGTATAACCATTTTAATGTATTTGCAGCAAAAGATAACTTTACCCGACAGTTTTTTAGTTCTTATGAACAACACGCTATTCGACCTTATGCTTTAGGGAAATTTAGACAATTATTAGGAGCTACTGCTAAACATCCCGCGATGTTAGTTTATTTAGATAATTGGCGAAATACTGCACCAGGAAGTCCGGGTGCAAAGGGGCAATTTCAAGGTTTAAATGAAAATTATGCTCGTGAATTATTAGAGTTACATACATTAGGAGTTAATGGAGGTTACACTCAAAACGATATTATTGCGTTAGCGAAGATTTTAACAGGCTGGGGACTCTTCCAACCCATTGAAAAAACTTCAACCAAAGCCGGATTTTATTTTGAAGAAGCTCGTCATGATTTTACTAATAAAGTGTTTTTAGGATATTCGATTAAAGGAAGTGGTATTAATGAAGGGGAAGAAGCCCTGAATATTCTAGCACAACATCCTTCTACGGCTCAACATATTAGTTATAAATTAGCTCAAAATTTTGTCAGTGATAATCCTCCTGAGTCTTTAGTTAAACTTCTTGCTAAAACCTTTTTAGACAGTGAGGGTAATATTGCAACTGTTCTGCAAACTTTATTTAAAAGTGATGAATTTTGGAAGCCTAATATTTATCAGACTAAATTTAAAACTCCTTATCGATATATTGTTTCTATTATGCGAGTAGTTGGAACTGTCACCAATTTTGAACCCTTAGATGGTATCCTCAATCAATTAGGAATGCCTTTATATGGTTGTCCGTCTCCTGATGGCTATAAAAACATTCAATCTGCTTGGTTAAATCCTGATGCAATGGTGCGTCGGAGTAGTTTATCCGTTCCTTTATCCAGAGGATTATTACACGATGGAAAACCCATTGATGCAGAATTTTTAGCCTCCACATTAGAGAATAATTTCTCACCTCAAACTCGTTCTGTTTTAGAAAAAACTGACCCGAATTTAAGAGGTGCATTAATTTTAGGAAGTCCCGAATTTATGATGTATTAACCTGTAGGTTGCGTAAGTGTTAACACACGCACAATTTTTTACTATAATTACAATTATCAAACCCAAAAAGGGGGTCATGATGAGCCAAACTATTGAACAAGTACGTTGGACAATTTACGATGTTGAGGGACTACCGGAAAATGACTGGATACGTTATGAAATTCTCGATGGAGAACTGTTTATGACTCGCTCTCCCCATCGTCGCCATCAACAGGCTTGCGTTAAGATTTCTACATTACTTGATACTTGGTCGGAGTCGAATAATTTAGGTGTAACAATTTTTGCTCCGGGTTTAATTTTTTCCGAATTTGATAGCGTTATTCCTGATGTCGTTTGGGTTAGTCATGAACGACTTGAACAAATTGAAGATGAAGCCGGACATTTAACAGGTGCACCTGAATTAGTCGTTGAGGTTTTATCCCCCGGAAAACAAAATGAACGCCGAGATAAACAAGCTAAATTAAAACTTTATTCTATTACAGGAGTTCAAGAATATTGGATTGTTAATTATTTCACTAAACAAGTGGAAATTTATCGTCGAGAACAAGCACAATTAGTTCAAGTTGCAACTTTATTAGAAACAGACGCAATTACATCACCGTTATTACCCGAATTTAGTGCTGTTGTTCGGTTTTTGTTTCCTTAAATCTATAATTAAACGCATCAGAACGAACCGTTTTAAAATCCGGTAAAGAATAAGATTTTTCTAAATTATTTTTCAAGTTATCTAACTTTAAAATTCCCGTTCCAATGGATGCAGCTAATAACGGAGGGACTGCATTCCCAATTTGTCGCCATTGTTGAGATAATGTCCCATAAAAAATATAATTAGGTGGGAAAGATTGGATAGCTGCTGCTTCTCTAGGAGTCAGATAACGATCTTCTGTGGGATGATAATAAGTCGTTTTACTCGTATTAATTGTACCCGAATGGGAGTAACGATCTAAACGCTTTAATTTTGTTTCTCTAAACCGTTCTTCTCGAATATTTTTCCAATCTATATCATACCATAATGAAGGAGGAAGATAGGCTAACTGATCTCGTTCATAACGAATTCCTTTACCTTCTGGGATATAATGAATTCTTTTTTGCTCTAATTCATTTTTAATTTGAGCCGTTTTCAAATCATGGTTAAAGGTTTGATCTTCAAACTCTAATAAGGTATTAAAAGCCCATTCAACAGTTCGAGGTAAGGGTAAAGAATCAGGATCTTTTTCGGAATCTTTAAATTTTTTTTCAGGATAAATGTTATTAACTCCGAAACGATTTCCTAATAAAATTGTTCGTCGTCTGGCTTGAGGAACACCATAATGATGGGCTGATAATACCTTAACATCTACAGTATAACCCAATTGGTTAAAACTGCTAATCATCAATGCTAATGTACTTTCATTGCGTTTTGCTAATAAACCTGTAACGTTTTCTAAAATAATAAAATTAGGTTTAAACGCTTTGACCATCCGCAAAAATTCAAAAAATAGAAAATTGCGATGATCTTGTTTATCATTAGTCCCAATAGTTGAAAATCCCTGACAAGGCGGCCCACCGCAAATTAAATCTACTGTTTGATCACCTATTTTTTCTTGAATTAATTCAACTGTAATTTCCCGCAAATCTCCTAAAATTGTTTGAGAAGTAGGATGATTAGCTTGAAAGGTATCTAAAGAAGATTTATCAAAATCAATTCCTAATAAACAGTTCATTCCTACCATTTCTAATCCACAGGACATTCCCCCTGCGCCAGAAAATAAATCGATAAAATTCTTCATCCGTCTGCTGTTAATTTATACCGTACTCAGATTCATTATAATATAAGACTGAAGCTAAAACAGGGAAGAAAATGATTAAATTCTCTTCCCTGATATGAGTAATTTGGGTTTAACGAGAACAGAAATACTGCTCATAGATGAAAGCTAAAAATCAAGTTTTAACACACCTGCTCCTGATGGATTCACATCTCCTCTCATACCATCATTAAAGGTAGTTGTTTGGCGTAAAAAAGGATCAGAATCAATTGGTTGTGATGGGTTTAAAGTGGGATTAACCGTTTGATCCAGATATTCTTGGCTATATTCAAATGGTTCATCTAATTCTGGCCCCCCTACAGGGAAAGTTAACCGAGAATTATTCCCTGCACTCATTTCAGGTGTTCCTAAATCATCGGCGAAACCTCTAGGAAGTTCAGCACTTTGTAGGGTAGGAATTGCAAATTCAGATCCGGTTAAATCAGCATTTAATAGATTTGCACCATTTAATTGAGCTTGAACTAAATTTGCATGGGTTAAATTAGCCCCACTAAGGTTAGCATCATTAAATTCAACTTGATTTAAGAATGCACCTTTTAAATTCGCTTCCTTGAGATTTGCACCTTTTAAATCTGCACCTTCTAAATTCGCATTGGCTAAATTTGCACCTGCGAGATTAGCATCTCGTAAATCTACACCAATCAAATGAGCACCGCTTAAATTAGCTCCTCTCAAATCACACCCTTGACAAAACCGGGTTTCTAATAATTGTTTAAGATCATTAGGGTTCTGAGAATAGGCTGGAGTCGTGACTCCAAAACCGAGTAGAAGCACTGTGGCGGTTCCAAACATTGCTGTGGATAGGATTTTCATAACTTTATCAAGAGAATGGGTTTAAAACCCCTAACTTCTAGTTAGGCTTTATATTGGTGGGTTGTCTATTGACATCTGATCGTGCTACTATTTCCCATAGCAGGAAAGGTAAAAAACCTGTCTAAAAACCTAGTTGCTTAACAGCAAAACACGCTCACCTTGACAATTGAATCTAGGCGGTTCTACTGCACAGTTCTAGTTTGTCCCAGCAGTGGGTAAAAGATTCATGGGAGCTAGACGAACAGTTTTTGAAACGATTAGTTTCAAGTAAGAAAAAAGAACTCGCGTAACTGCGAATAGGGTAGGGCATACCCGAATTTACGCTTGGGGAGAATCCCACCTCTAATTAAAGCACTGCAAGGTACTTTGATTAAGTGGTTTCGTTGAACCAAGAATCCCTACGCCTTCAGGCTAGGGAGTGTCAACCTCCAATAGCTGCCACCCAAAACCTACACCTGATAGTTATCTGATTCCTATTATAAGCCGATTCAACGGCTGAATGCTTCACCCATTAGGAATATTTAACAAAACTTACGATATATCTAAAAAAAGAAGAGCACGTTAATTCCTAGTCACGCACTCTAGTAATATCAACGATGTCACAATTTTAAAATCGAGCATTTAGAGACTGAACAACTGATAACTGATAACTGATGATGCGGATACTTGATAACTGATTATCTAAGTGTTACAAATTCTTCGCCACTGGTGGGGTGAATTCCCATTGTGTTATCAAAGTCTTTTTTAGTTGCTCCCATACTAACAGCGATCGCAATTCCTTGAATGAGTTCTGCGGCATCTTTTCCCACCATGTGAGCGCCTAAAACCAGATCCGTATTGATTTCAACAATTAATTTAATGAAGACCTTTTCTTCTGAGCCTGTGAAACTATGAAACATCGGGCGAAACCGAGCGGTATAACATTTAATATTATCACCAAATTTTTCTCGTGCTTGGGTTTCTGTTAATCCAACCGTTGCTCCTTCTGGGTTAGAAAATACAGCCGTGGCAATATTTTCATGGGTAATAAATCGAGGTTGATGACCGAATTCTGTATCCGCAAACGCTCGTCCTTCTGCGATCGCAACGGGGGTTAAATTCATCCGGTCGGTACAATCTCCCACCGCAAAAATATTAGGCTGATTTGTGCGACTATCAAGACTGACTTGAATAGCTCCTTTTCCATTCACTTCAACTCCAGCATTTTCTAACATTAATCCCGCTAAATTCGGTTTACGACCTGTAGCGCAAAGCAGCGCATCAACCGTTAAGGGTTCTGTGTCATCTCCATTCAAAAATACCTTTAATTCCTCTTCATTTTTTTCAATTTTTTCAATAAATTTTTGGGTTATAAAATTAATCCCATGATTTGCCATTCCCGCTTGAATATTGCTGCGAATATCTTCATCAAAGCCATGTAAAATTAAATCTCGGCGAATAATTTGGGTAACTTCACTACCTAATCCTTTGAGAATATTAGCAAATTCTACTCCAATATAACCCCCTCCCCAAACTGCAAACCGTTTCGGCTGTTCAGGAAGTAAAAACATTTCACGGGAGGTAATACTATGTTCAATTCCGGGAAGATTGGGTTTAACAGCTTCTCCACCTACAGCAATTAAAATTTTATCGGCTGTAATTGTTTTCTCGCCCACTTCTACGGTATGAGCATCAATAAATTTAGCATAGCCAGAAATTAATTCAACTCCAGCTTTTTCCAAAAAACTAATATGCAGTTGACTTAAGCGTTTAACTTCTGTATCAACAGCCGTAATTAATTTATTCCAATTAAATGTGGGTTCAACTTCTCCCCATCCATAACCTTGAGCATATTGATACATATCGGAAAATTGAGACGCATAAACCATCAATTTTTTAGGCACACAACCGCGAATTACACAAGTCCCACCGACTAAATCATGTTCTGCGATCGCAACTTTTGCCCCATAAGATGCTGCCCGTTTTGAAGAGGCTAATCCACCCGAACCTGCACCAATCACAAACAAATCATAATCATAACTCATGATTCAATAGCCTCTTTATTACAACTTCAATGTTAATCCATTGAATTAATTTTAAACTTTATTTTAATCCTCTGTTGGAACTCTTTGGATTGTTGGGAATTCTATAGATATTAATTCTCTAAGGTACAACAATTTTATGGAACCGATATCACAATCTGTTAATCTCCCCCAACCCAGACACGCAGGAGAGGATCATACAACTACAGGACAATCGAGTAATATGACGGTAATTTCCCAACCCCTAACCCCATCTGATCTACTATCGGGATTATTTTTATTAACGGAAAATGACGATAGTGTTGAAATTGCACCGGGGGTCTTAGGGGTTAATCCTGTCGCTATCTCCAAATATCCTAACGGTTTAGCTGCTTTGGGTGGAAATGATTCTGTTCGAGGGTCTATCGACTCAGAACGCATAGTCGGAAATCAAGGTCAAGATACCCTCGATGGCCAAGGGGGAGATGATACCCTGCGGGGAGGTCAGGATTTTGATATCCTGTATGGCGGTGCGGGTAATGATTGGCTTAACGGTAATTTAGGCGATGATTATCTCTATGGAAATGAAGGGAATGATTTTCTGCGAGGCGGTCAAGGAAACGATGCGTTAGTTGGAGAAGCGGGAAATGATACCCTAGTGGGTGATCTGGGGGTTGACCGTCTCTGGGGAGGTGACGGAAAAGATGTATTTGTTTTACGAAAAGAGACCGCAACTTCCCCGGCTGAAGACTGTGGTTGCAGTGGAATTGAAAATCTAGACACGATTACTTCTGACTTTATTCTCGATTACAATGCAGCCCAAGGCGATGTAATTGGGTTAACCGCAGGGTTAACGGTTAATGATATTGTCTTAACCCAACAAACGCTAACCTATGGAGATCTGCGAGATTATCAGAGTAGTGGCCCCTTCCCTCCGGGTGACATCAGAACCCTGGATTTTCAAATTGAGACGGCATCTGTAACGGTGATTACAATAGCCAATACGGGAAATATTTTAGGGTTAGTTAAAGGGGTTGCACCTACACAACTTCAGTTTGTCTCCGTTGACAATAATATTCTCGGACAAGGATAAATAACGATTTCAAATTCTGGTTTCCACTAATTCCAGCAAAAACTTCTAAAATTGAAAGCGATTGTCTAATCCACCTCTAAAATTATTCATCTCAATGTTGAGTTCTTTTTATTTACGTTGTTTCCAGCCTCTAATTGTGTTAGTGCTAGGTGCTGGTTTTTTCATTCCTGCTTATCCAGCGTTATCGTTAACGAATGAGGAAGCACAAGCCTTTAGTAGCGAATACATGAAAGGCTGTTTGCAAGGAATTAATCAATCGGGTCTTGATCCGACAAAAGGTGAACAGTATTGTCGTTGTACACTGACAAATTTGCTCAAGCTTCCCGATGAAAAATTGAAGTCTTTAGCAGTTTTGACAGAAGAACAAATTATGCAAGATTCAGCGATTCAGGGTGCTATTACAAGTTGTCTGGCTAACTATACCCAACCCAATCAATAGTTCATTGAACTTGAACAGGGAACAGCAAACTCATTTCCTATTCCTAATTAAACTGTTCCCTGTTCCCTGCGAAGCACTGAGCCTGTCGAAGTGTTCCCTGTTCCCTACATTTAAAGAATTTGAGACAGAAATTTTTGAGTCCGTTCTTCTTGAGGATTATTAAAAAATTCTTCTGGGGTTCCTTCTTCTACTAATATTCCATCGGCCATTAATACAATTCGATCCGCTACTTCTCTTGCAAATCCGACTTCATGGGTGACACAAACCATCGTCATCCCGGAGTCAGCTAAGGTTCGCATCACGTCTAAAACTTCTCGTACCATTTCCGGGTCTAAAGCAGAAGTAGGTTCATCAAATAACATAATTTTAGGTTGCATTGCTAATGCTCTAGCGATCGCAACTCGTTGTTGTTGACCCCCAGATAATTGACCGGGATATTTTTTGGCTTGTTCTAAAATTCCCACCCGTTCTAATAATTGTAATGCCACTGCTTCCGCTTTTGCTTGTGGCCAACGCCGTACCCAGATGGGAGCTAACGTCACATTTTGTAAAATACTTAAATGGGGAAATAAATTAAACTGTTGAAATACCATTCCCACTTCTTTACGAATTTCTTCAATATTTTTCAAATCATGGGATAAATTAATTCCATCAATAACAATACTACCCTGTTGAAATTCTTCTAACGCATTAAAAGTGCGAATAAAAGTCGATTTTCCCGAACCCGATGGCCCCATAATCACCACAACTTCCCCCCGTCTGACGGAAAGGCTAACTCCCCTGAGAACATGGAAATTATTGCTATACCACTTATGCACATCGGTCGCCAGAATGGCATAATCTTCTGCTGTCGCTTGAACTGAGTTGGTAGTGGGTTGTGTTTGTGTCATGGCTTTAATTTGGGGTTAGTGGTCAGGCAATTAAGTTTGTCATCTATTGTACGCTCTCTATAGCCTTCCCATCCTGGGGACAGTTTTTAGGAGTCTAAGTCTCATATCAAATCCCAGGGAAGGAAGATGGAGATAATTTTAAATCCAGTTCGGGTCTAAATCTAACATAAAGGGAAACAGCAAAGTAAGTTCTGATATTCCCTACTCGTTAGGGAAATTAATTGAATAGAAACTAATAATTCCTGATAAGATAATAATTTAACAAATTACATTCCCTACTCACTCTAAAGAGACGAGGCTTTCAGCCTTCCCACGTTTTTCTGGTGAGCAAACCAGCCAAGCACTTAGGCTAACAAATCGTCGCTTAATTATTCAATAACCGTTGCAAGCAAATGAAACAAATTTTTACTTATATCAGCCAATCCAATTTATGGCAAAGTTCAGAATCAAAGTCTGGCAGAGGATCTGAAATAGATTGTACAACTTCAATTAGATCTGCATTGCCAGATTTATTTAAGGCATTGAAGGTTACATCTATTCTGGATGCTCCCTGCGGTGACTTTAACTGGATGCGCCGTGTTCAACTTGATAAAATCAACTACTTGGGTATTGATATAGTTTCAGATATTATTCAACACAATCAAGAAAAATACAGCACAGATACCATTGAGTTCAAGCCGGGAGATATTACGAAAGACGATTTGCCAAAAGTAGATCTAATTATTTGTCGCGATTGCATGGTACATTTGCCATTGCTGTATGGGTGTTCAGCCTTAAAGCAATTTCAACGCAGTGGATCTACTTATCTTTTATCAACAACCTACCCGAAAGTGAAGGTCAACATTGATGTAGCAGCTGGCTCCTGGCGACCGCTCAATCTTTGTTTACCACCCTATAACTGTGGAACTCCTCTGAGTATCATTAGCGATCCCAGTGATGATACAGGAGAACATTCTGATAAATCCATTGGTTTATGGGAATTGAATGCTATTGAGCCTCGCGAAAGTTTAAGTTTGTTTTCTCCTCAAGTGCTGCTAACGACCTGGATACGCCAAGTGCTTTCCCCATCCTGGAAGTTGTAATATTACAATCTTCGGTGAGCGCCAACAGGAACAAGAGTTGATCATGCAACCTAGTACAATCACTTCACACTAACTGATTTTTAAATGCGGTGTAACACAGAGAGGCGTTGACTGGTAAGAATAAGAGTGAGTATAGGGTTTGAATAATTTTCCTCTGTACCCCTTCTCTTTGCCACTCTCTCTTTATCGATGCTCCGTATTCAACTCTTTTTCTAATTTTTGACTTGCAACAGACATCGCATAACAAAAAACCCAGTAAAGAATTCCAATAAATAGGTAAACTTCTAAGTAGCGTCCGAGAAACTTGGGATTTGCTAAAATAGATCGACTCATTCCCAATAATTCCACTAATCCCACAATTGACAATAACGTTGTATCTTGGAATAAACTAATAAACTGTCCCACAATCGAAGGAATAGAAACTTTTAAGGCTTGGGGTAAGATAATTAAACTAACCGTTAAGGGTGTATTTAATCCTAATGCTTTAGCCGCTTCTGTTTGACCTCTGGGAATGGCTTGTAACCCGCCTCGGATGTTTTCAGCTAAATAAGCTGAACTAAACATTGTTAATCCAATAATAGCGCGTAAAATGCGGTCGGGTCGTGAGCCTTCGGGGAGGAATAATGGAAGTAAAACTTGTCCCATAAATAAAATTGTAATTAAGGGTAATCCCCGAATAATTTCAATATAAATAGTTGATAAGATACGAATAATCGGTAAACTACTTTGTCGCCCTAATGCTAATAATATACCAATAGGAAAAGATAGTAAAATACTAACAATTGACATCAATAAGGTTAACATCAGCCCTCCCCACAGGTTGGTTTGGACGACTTTTAATCCGAGCCCACCTCCAATAAACCAAATACAAATTATTAATAATAAAAACCACGAAAAAGGCAACCACTTGCCTAACTTTGGGTAAGTATTTCCTATGATTTTACCGCCCCAAGCTCCTGCTACTAATAATAATAGCATTCCTATCAGGAGGAAACGGAAAATAATGGGAACTGGAGTAATAACTGCCAGAATTCCAACAAATCCCAAAATAACCAAGATATTTTTACTAAATAAAAGTCTTGAATTTCGGGCTAAAAATCCCCAGGTAATACCCGAAAGAACAGAAATTATCCCTAACATTACCCATAAACGCCAATATTGATCACCGGGAAATCTTCCCACAAAAAACAAAGGCAAATTCGCAGGAATTACACTCCATTTAGCCAGGGTAAATGCCCATGAAATAAACCTTGTTAACATGAACAATAATAAGGCACTAATTCCCAAGGTAATCAGGGTATTATACCAAGTATTAAATAGATTCTTTTGTAACCATTCCTTTGCGCTTAATACGGCGATCTGAGGCGGTTGCTGAGATGATGGTGTTGATGGTACAGAAGTCATGGTTAAGAATAGATGTTAATGGTTGACAGTTGAAACCTTAATTTATCTTTCTCGTAATTGAACACTGCGGTTTAATTGATTCATTCCCAAAGAAATAAATAGATTAATGGTGAGATAAGTTGCCATAATAATTAACATGACTTCAATCGCCCTTCCGGTTTGATTAAAGGTAGTATTGGCAACATTATAGACATCCGCATAAGCAACGGCGACCGCTAAACTAGAGTTTTTTGCTAAGTTTAAATACTGACTATTTAACGGTGGAATAATTACCCGTAACGCTTGAGGAAATACGACTAACTGCATGACTAAACCTGATTTTAACCCTAAAGATCGGGCGGCTTCCCATTGACCTTTAGGAACAGATTGAATTCCCGCCCGCACAATTTCAGCAATATAAGCGGCTGTATACACGACCAAACTTACTAGAAGTGTTGTAAATTCAATGGTGAGTCTTAATCCTCCTTCAATCGTATTGGTGGTAGGATTAAACATTGGACGTTGCCAATTTAATCCGACTGTTAATGTTAATAAGGCAATGATTCCAATGATTCCCAAAGTAATCAATTGAGGTTGTCCAGATTCTCCTCTTTCTACCATCACCTTGGTTCTTCTTTTGGACACAATGAAAGCAGCGATCGCACAAATCACTAAAATTCCTAACCCAATTATCCCTTGAATTCCTGACGGCCAAGGGATAAAAATTCCTTGTTTAGACAAATAAATTGAATTTAAAATGTTTAAACTTTCTTTAATCAGTGGAAATTGGACAAAAATTCCATACCAAAATACTAGCTGTAATAAAAGGGGAGTATTGCGGACAATTTCAACATAAATTAATGATAACTGACGCAATAGCCAATTATCAGAAAAACGGGCAACACCAACAGCAATTCCCAATAATGTTGTGAGGATAATTCCAAAAAACATCACCCGCAGAGAATTCAATAATCCCGCGAATAAAACGCGACTATAGGGATCAGTGGGAGTATAGGGAATTAAACTATCGAGAATATTAAATCCTGCCGATGTATTTAAAAAATCAAAGCCAAAATTGTTTCCTGTTTGTCTAAGATTTCGAGTTAGATTTCCGCCTAAAAGAGCGAATAGGCTAACTACAATCACAATCACTAAAATTTGTAAGGCAATGCGCCAAAATCGGTCATCTCGCCAAAGGGGGATTTTCTGATCTCTGTTGGTTGTCATATCAGTTATCAGTTATCAGTTATCAGTTATCAGTTATCAGTTATCAGTTATCAGTTATCAGTTATCAGTAAACTATTCCCTATTCCCTGTTCCCTGTTCCCTGATAACTGATTTTAACGGAAAGGCGGAGAATACATTAAACCGCCATTTGTCCACAGGGCATTTTGTCCACGGGGAAGCTTAAATTGTGAACCTTCACCGAGGTTGCGTTCATACACTTCACCATAATTCCCAACGGCTTTAATCGCATTAGCCGCAAAATCATTACTTAATCCCATCCCTTTTCCCAGGTCGCCTTCTGTTCCCAAGAATCGTTTAATATTAGGATTATCACTGGTTTTAAGTTGATCAACATTGGCTTGCTTCACCCCTAATTCTTCAGCTTCAAATAACGCAAAGGTTGTCCATTTAACGACATCAAACCAAGTAGAATCATTATTGACTGTTACAGGGCCAAGAGGTTCTTTCGACATCGTAACATCCAGCAGAATATGCTCATTGGGATTAGGGAGGGTACTGCGACGAGCGACCAGTTGAGATTTGTCAGACGTCATTCCTTGACAACGACCTTCAGCATAAGCAGCATAAGCGGGATCAGCTTGTTGAAAGGTAACGGTTTCAAACTGGATACCCCGTTGACGCATCGCATCGGTTAAATTCAGTTCCGTTGTGGTTCCTGCTTCTACACAAACCGCTTTTCCTTGAAAATCTTCTAATTTGGTAATCCCACTATCTTGACGAACCATCATCCCCTGACCATCGTAAAAGGTTGTCGGGGCAAATTCCAAGCCAACGGAGGTATCCCGGCTAATCGTCCAGGTGGTATTGCGAGAGAGCATATCCACTTCTCCCGCTTTTAACGCTTCAAATCGTTCTGTAGAATCCAAATTGCGAAATTCCACAGCATTAGGAGCACCCAAAACAGCCGCAGCTACGGCTTTACACACATCCACATCTAAGCCGGAATATTGGCCACTTTCATTCACAAAGCTAAATCCGGGGATTTTACCATCAACACCACAGATCAGCTTTCCACGTTGCTTGACAATATCAAGGCGACTTTGACCTGTTCCCGAATTACTAGCAGGTGTTGAGTTTCCCCCTGGTGAAGTTGTATTAGTGCTAGTAGTATTGGATGATTCACAGGCTGTTAGGGATGCCACTAACAAGAGTGTTGCTACTAGCAAAGAACCGCATTTGTGCATAGTTTTATATTGCTCGTGTATAGATTAGGTAAGTTTAGAGTTCTAAAGGTGTTGAGGTTATTAGCTCCCCAGGAGTTACCTCAAACGCTTTAAGCTTACCTTAATGTGGGAATTTTCCCTGCAATTTTTTGAGCAAAATTCAATCGGGTAGCGGGTTAAGATCATCATGGTTTTCCTCCAACTCAGGGGATGACCTTAAATTTCCCCGAACCGAAAAATACACAACAAATGGATTTTAAGCTGAAGCCTCTCCAGATAAGCGTGCTTCCGCCATATCCCGAATCAAAGAAATGCGAGAGCAAATATAATCCGTTAAGAGATCAGCTTCATTTCCGTTGATAGAAGCTTCTTTATTGAACTGTTTCAGTAAACACTGGACAAGACTCGCATCATCAAGAGTAACCAGAGTGGATGCTTGGGTCTTTTCGACCAGTGACCAAAGTTGACGAAGCATTGTAGGAGTCATAAAACCTCCGATGGATGCAGTTTTGTCGGTTTTTATACAGAAAAAAACGCTGTTATTCTGCGTGAGCCAGAAAGTAGTCTTTCTCCGTCATCAGGAGGCTTAATACTTTCTTTAAATTTCAAGAATAACCGAGTTTACTCAAATTTGACGGAAAAAAACACAAGATGTCACAACAATTACAACTCTCTTAATCTAGTGAATTAAATCTTGACAAATGGTTGAATGTAGAGTTAAGATTTGAAAATTTTGTTTTCTATATCAGTATTTTTACCGGGTATCCCATCCCATTTTTACTTCGGTTGGGGTACTAAAACGGTTAAAGCTTGGGGAATAACTCGAAAATGAGCGGGTGTCCAGGTGGTAATTTCCCCATCGGTGTTAATCGGGTAGGGTTTACTGGTATAAATTTGAAAGTCTGAGCCAGACACGGTTCTGACTCCTAATTCTTCCCGATGTTTTCCTGTTCTCAGGGTTAACCACACCCAGAGAATTTGCCACCAATGTTTGATTTCTAAACTGTAAAGGTCTAAACGTTGATCATCAATCGTGGCATCATGGGCAATGGACATTCCGCCCCCATAATATTTGCCATTCCCAACGGCAATTTGTAAAGTTTTGACCCGTTGTATTTGACTATCTACTTCAATTAAAGCACGAAAAGGTCGAGCCGTTAGCGTAGCTTGAATTGCAGCCCATACATAAGCTAAGGCCCCCCAGTGCTTTTTAGATTTTTTGGTCAGTTTACGAGTAATCTTTACACTCAATCCTAAACTGGCCACATTAAAGAAGTGTTTACCATTCACCCAGCCTAAATCAATCTTTTGTTGATGTCCACAGGCAATGATTTGACACGCTTCGGTCACAGAGGCGGGAATTTTTAGAGTACGGGCTAAGTCATTGGCCGTTCCTAAAGGGACTATTGCTAGGGGTAAACCGGTTTCTACCAACCCATCCACCGCCGCATTGAGGGTTCCATCTCCCCCTCCGACAATCACAAAATCTACTTGATCTTTATATCGTTGAATGGTTGAGGTAAACTCTTGCGGATGTTCAGGGGACTCTTGAATAATATCAAAATCTAAGGCTTGAAGTTGATAAACCACTTGCGATAAATTCTTTTGGGTTTTGCGCGCATGGGGATTGATCAAAAGTAAAGCCGTTTTCGGATGGGCAGGTTGGGGAAAATTTGCCATAACAGTTATCAGTTATCAGTTATCAGTTATCAGTTATCAGTTTATAAGTGATTACTGCCGAAGGAACCCAAACCTAAAGATTTCTCAATCCTATTCTAATAGTTTTCTCGATTTGACTAAAAGCTGTCAATTGATAACTGATCACTGATCAGTTATCACTGATTAAGCGACTTCTGTGGGAATACCAACCCGTTTGCGTAGAGATTCAGCCCGACGTTTTGCGGTTTGATTATTGGGATCAATTTTTAGGGTTTGCTCATAAGCTTCTAAGGCTTGGCTGGTTAGTTTTTTCTTCTCATAAGCATAACCCAAATTATTAGAAGCAGTGGGATAAATGGGATTTAATTTTAAGGCTTCTTTATATTGGCGAATGGCAATATCATATTGTTCTTTAGCTAGATGAGCATATCCTAAAGCATTATAAATCATGGCTAAATTTTGGGGATCTTCCTCTTCCCCAGCTTTTAAGGCTTTTTGTAATTGGGTTACGGCTTGGGAATAGAGCTTTTTATCGTTATAAATACTTCCTAATTGATAGTATTCTTGTGCAGTTCCCGGTTCTTTTGCTAATTTAGTTTGCAGATCAAAGAGGGTGATTTCTGTACGACGAGTTTTCAGAATTTGACGAATCAGGAAAACAATGGCCCCGGAAAGTAACACCACTAAAAGTAATAGATAGGCAATGGGAAGATTAGTATCCATGATTGAAACTGTAAAATTTTAATTAGCTTGAAACACAAAGGAGAAGGATCAAATGCAATCGATCCTTCACCTTAGCCGATAATTGGCAATCTGTCTATTTCGTTTATAGCAGGGAACAGGGAACAGAAAGGAAAAGAGGGATATAAGTTTAGGTTTTAGCATCAGTCTATGTCCTAACACCCCCGGCGCAACTGCTATGACAGTCTGTTTTAATTTATTAAAACTACTTTGCTCCGCTTTTGGCCAGATCAACCACTTTCCCAAAGGTTTCAGGATCTAAAACGGCGAGTTGGGCTAACATTTTGCGATTGATTAAGATATTGGCTTTTTTCATATTGCCAACTAACTGACTATAGCTGATACCGTTAATTCGAGCCGCTGCATTAATCCGAGTAATCCACAACCGTCTAAAGTCCCGTTTGCGGTTCCGACGATCTCGATAGGCATTTTTCAACGCCTGCATAACTCTCTGATTCGCGGTGCGGAAGTTGGTAGACTGACACCCCCGGAATCCTTTGGCAAGTTTCAGTATTTTTTGGCGGCGTTTGCGAGCAACATTACCGCGTTTAACTCGGGTCATTTTACGTTTCCTTTAATTAAAATTTGCTTAGAGGCTTACAAATAGGGCAGCATCAAACGCACGTTGTCTTCTTGAGTCTCACTCACTAAAGCCATATTAGACAGATGACGTTTGCGAGCAGGGCTTTTATGTTGTAATAAATGGCTTTTATAAGCCCGACGACGTACAATTTTTCCACTGCCGGTGACTCTAAAACGTCTGGCTGCGGATTTACGAGTTTTGAGTTTGGGCATGGATTCGCCTAAATTCGACACAGCCTACAATTATATCATGGGAGTTTAAATTCCCACAAGGGGAGGGAACAGGGAACAGGGAACAGGGAACAGGGAATTACGAATTACGAATTACGAATTACGAATTACGAATTACGAACAGGAATTTCACGGCCCTGGGGTCTAATCAGGAACAGCTATACTAGGATTCTGGGTTGACTCTCAGATGCTGGACTTCAACAACGGTATGAACATTACCGCGCGGGTTAAAATCTCCTTTAATTCTGACTTCTAGGGGGTCAGCAGCAGTTACAAAGTCATCTAAAATTTGATTAATCGATTCTTCGTGGGAAATATAGCGATCTCGGTAACTATTGATATACAGTTTAATGGATTTTAATTCCACAACTCGTTCGTTAGGAACATAAGTTAAATAAATCGTGGCAAAATCGGGATAACCGGAAAACGGACATTTGCAGGTAAATTCGGGTAAGGTAATTTGAACCTCATAGCGACGGCCAATTCTGGGATTTGGGAAGGTAATCAATTGTCCTTCGGCAATTTCCCGTTCACCATACTTTAATGCTTCTGGACTTGTGGCGGGAGATTCTGGAGTTTCAGTGTAAGAGTGGCTCATGGAATTGAGATTCAACAGGGACTCTTTAAAGTTTAGTGAATAGAACGGAAGTTTTTCTGAAATTTCTTAAAGAAATTGGTTCAAAGCGTTCTAATGACAGGTATCCTGAAACATAACAAACTAACCTGACCCACCAGGTTAATTTTATCAGTTCCCAATTGATGTTCACCCTTGATCACCCGCCCTATGCAAAATGCTGACACCTCCAGCCCTACTCCGTCAGTGGCATCGAGTAACTACTCTCCATCTATTCCGATTTCTATCTATCGAGAAGTCACGGCTGAGTTACAAACGGTTCAATCTCAATTAGAAGCCCTCAAAACCCAAAATCACCAGTTAACACAACAAAATCACCAGCTTCGTCAAGAACTGGAAAACGTGGTTCAAGCCGCAATTCAGTTGCACCAAGCGATTAATAAAGCTCAAAATGTAGGTCAAGGAAAAAAATCTTCCTTTACACCCCCAGGATCTCATTCTTTCAATTTGGATGTTTCATCCCCAGTGAGTAGTTCTGGGACGGCTGCGACTTCTCCGTTTCTCGACATCGCCCCTGGCGTTACCTCCCAACCCCAAGCTCCTGAACCGAATTTTCCCTTTCCCCAGCCTCCTCAACAACAACCTTTAATACCAGAAGTCGCAGAACCCTTTTTTACAGAACAACCGGAAGCTCGGTTACGCCCCCTGTCTAAATCTCAGCGTTCTGAACTGAGTGGATTTTGGTTAATTGTGTCGATTGTGGTGATTGTTGTCGTTGCTTTTGGTGCTGGGTATTGGATTGTTCGTCCTTTGTTAAACCAACAGCGTTAGATTGCTCAGGAATTGCTGCTCAAAGATGATTTTGTGAATTATTGACACTCTCGTTTCTGCGGACAGAATTAGTTTAATCTAATTTGTAGGCTTTCTCGGTTTCAATAAATCTAATCTCGTTTGACACACTCCCCCAGCCCCTCGACCCCATGAAGAGGGGAGAATTTTTGTTACTCTTAAATAAGAAGTTAGATTTAAAAATATTAATTACTCCCCCTTCCCTGCAAGGGAAGGGGTCTGGGGGATTAGGTCATAGAAATTTTCAGAGAAAATGAAACAGCCCTGGGGCTTCTAATATGTTATCGTGTCCCGGTTTGAGATGTCGGGTTAACGGTCAACTCTCAACAACCTTGTCGCTCCCGCAAGGATTCATTAAACTGTATAAAGTCTAATAATTTATTGATTTTACTAATCCTAATCCCTTTCCATTTGTTCAAAAAGGAGAAAAAACTGTGTCTGTTGAGACCGTACAAAAGAGTGAGACTGTTCGTAAACTTGCACCCCGTTATCGGGTTTTGCTGCATAATGATGATTTTAATTCGATGGAGTATGTTGTTCAGGTGTTGATGAAAACGGTTCCGAGTTTGACTCAACCCCAGGCGGTGAGTATTATGATGGAAGCCCATACCAATGGCCTAGCGTTGGTGATTACTTGTGCTCAAGAACACGCAGAATTTTATTGCGAAACCTTAAAAACTCATGGACTCATCAGCACGATTGAACCCGATGAATAAACTTCCTCAATGATAGGACAATAGGTTTGAAATACCATCTTGAATTTTTAAGAAATTATCCTGCTTTTCTGAGAATTATTATTTTTCTCCTAATGTTGGTGTTGCTTTGGCTCCCCTTGGCAGCACCTTTTTATTTATGGGTGAGCGATCGCAATTTTGTTAGTATTATTACATTAATTTTTCTCTATGTCGAGTTTCTGATTTTAATTCACTTTTGGGTCAAAGCAATTTATCAAGAATCTCACCCCTTAACTCGTTATGGGTTAGTCTTTAATTCTAAAAATTATCAAAATTATTTTAAAGGATTAGGATTAGGATTAATCAGTTTAATAGGATTATTTTTCATAGAATCCCTATTCGGTTGGGTACAATGGCAATCTCCAAACCCTAATTTTTTTAGAATTAGTTTAGAAGGGTTTTTAGTCGCTTTTGGAGTGGGGTTTGCAGAGGAATTATTTTTTAGAGGATGGTTACTGGATGAATTAAACCGAGATTATTCCCCGAAAATAGCATTAGTGATTAATAGTTTAATCTTTGCAAGTTTACATTTTATTAAACCGTTATCCGAAATTCAAAGAACAGCCTTACAATTTCCAGGGTTAGTGTTATTAGGCTCAATCTTAGTTATCTCTAAACTAGCTTGGTTTCCGGCTTCTTCACCTCGTTTAAAGTTAAGTCCGTCTGGTTGGTTGGGTTTACCGATGGGGTTGCATGGGGGGTTAGTTTGGGGTTATTATATGATTAATGTGGGGCAACTGATTGATTATTCTGATACGGTTTCTGAGGCGATTACCGGAATTGATCAAAATCCGTTAGCTGGGGTGATGGGGTTGTTTTGTTTGGGTGCGATCGCAATTTTTATCTCGAACAAATCGTCCTGATCGGAAATTGCCTCAATCCTCGGAATTTAAACCTTAATTTATTGGGGATTTATTCACTATGAAACCTTATTATTTTCTGGATTTTTATCTGCATAATGGGGATAATCATCAATTTATTTAATGTTTCTATATTTTAAAATTTAACACTATTAGTGAAAGGAAATGTGAAGTTTATTTTTGGGATTCAATATTTAGTTTTAGCTTTAACTTATCTAGGATTAGCATTAGGAATAATCCCTGGTCTTCGGATGAACCGAGCGACAATTTCTTTAGTTGGTTCAGCTTTTTTAGTTACTTTAGGTATTTTAACTTTAGAAGAAGCTTGGCAAGCCATTGATGCCAATACGATTATCTTTTTATTAAGTATGATGGTCGTTAATGCTAATTTAGCTTATTCCGGTTTTTTCCAATTATTTCTCAATCGTTTAATTCGGATTACTCATACTCCATTTGGATTATTAGTTGTTTTAACTTTTAGCTGTGGGTTGTTGTCTGCTTTATTTTTAAATGATACAATAGCCTTAGTATTTACCCCTTTAATTTTGAGTTTAATTCAAACTCTACGCCTGAATCCTATTCCTTATTTACTTGCTTTAGGAGCGGCGACTAATATTGGTTCTGTAGCAACAATTAACGGGAATCCTCAGAATATTTTAATCGGTTCTTTTTCCCAAATTCCCTTTTTAGAATTTGCCCAAGTCTTAACTCCCGTTGCGATTTTGGGGTTAATGGTACAAATTGCCTTATTGTGGTTATTTTATCCTGATGTTCGTTCCTTAAAACCGCTTGTGATTCCTCCCCGAATTCGGGTGAAAATGGTTAGACCTTTATTAATCAAAACCGTTGTGATTACCAGTGGATTATTTGTTGCTTTTATAGCAGGATATCCATTAGGAATTTCGGCATTAACGGCCGCTGCTTTATTATTGATGACTCGTCGCATTAAACCCGAAAAAATCTTAAAACAAGTGGATTGGGATTTATTAGTGATGTTTTCGGGTTTATTTATTCTCACCGCCGCCACGGAACGCTTAAATCTGCTACAAATTTTTACACCCTTTGCGGAAACTACCGCCGGACTGTTAGGAGTAACCGTAATTCTTTCTAATTTAATTTCTAATGTTCCGGCGGTGTTAATGATGCAGCCTTTAATTAACCCCCAGGATACGAAATCTTGGTTAATGTTAGCAGCAGCATCTACCTTAGCCGGAAATCTAACATTATTTGGTTCCGTTGCGAATTTAATTATAGTAGAATCTGCTGCTAAATTGCGTTATAAAATTACATTTATAGACCATTTAAAGTTTGGTGTTCCTGTTACTTTAATAACGCTTTTAATCGCCTATTTTTGGATTGAATTAACAGTAGCTTTGTAGGCTTATTCCGCATCAAAATAGGGCTAAAGAGTTAATAAATTCGACCATTTGGCAGGGTTGCACCGCATAAAATGGTATCTTGTAAATCAGCCCCATTGAGTTTAGCATTTCGCAAACTTGCACCTGTTAAATTTGCCCCTTTTAAACAAGTCCCATCTAAATTAGCCCCCCACAAATAAGCACCTTGAAGATTAGCATTGGTTAAGTCTGCGCCGGATAAATCAGCTAAATTGAGATTTGCATAACTCAAATCAGCATTTCTCAAATCGGCATCGCGTAAGTCGCCTTTCATTAAATTAACTGAAACGAATTGTCCGCCTTTTAAACTGCTTTCATGTAAATCCGCTTCCTGTAAATTCGCCCCTTCTAAATTAGAAAATCGCATTTGAGCAGCGTGTAATGCGGTTCCCATTAAGTTAGCACCCGCCAATTTTGCGCCACTCATTTTAGCGTCATTCAGGTCTAACCCACTAAAATCAACGCCTTCTAATTGCAAGCCATTCAGAAACGCGCCATTGAGTTTAACACCATTGAGTTGCGCTCCTTTTAAATTTGCCCCACTTAATCTAGCACCACTTAAATTTGTCCAGTTTAAATTGGCTCTTTCTAAATTGGCAGACCGCAGGTTAATTCCGTTGAGATTTGCCCCACATAAATTGACCCCAGTTAAATTCGCCCGAAATAAATTAACCGATAATAGGATAGCTCCACTCAGTTTCGCATTCGTTAAATCGACTCCATTTAATTGCGCTCCTTGTAAGTTAGCTTTGGTTAAATCAGCTTCAATTAAATAGCTGCCTTTTAATTTAGAAAAACTTAAATTTGTTCCATATAAAAACGCTCCATTTAAGTTAACATCCATTAAAAAACAACGTTCTAAATAAGCTCTCGCCAGAGAAGCCTCTTTTAAACGTGAAGTTGAGAAATTAGCTTGATTGAGGGTAACTCCAATTAAATTTTCCGCCGTTAAATCTAACCCTCTGAAATCTCGTTCTCCCCGAAGATAGCGTTCAACAATTTCATTGCTTTTCATAGTGATAGCCTCTAACTTCATAATACCTAATATTTTCTTTTTAAAAGTTAGTTACTTTTGAAAAGAATCAAGACTATTGAGACGATTTCAACTTGAGTTGTGAGCAATTCGATGAAGATCACCCTTAAAAATTATTCTGTAAACGGACTCGTTTTTTTCAACACAACTGTTATTTTCAATCTAGTATTTAGTATACAACAATACTTTTGGAATTTTATTTTTATAAATTTTTGTAAATTTTTTGACGAGATGCAGCGATTTGAGAGTAATTCTGTTTTTAGGATAGGGACAAGAATACCTCGCCCCAAATCCCATTTCTACCTATCAAGCTCTAACGGTCAACGGAACCCATGATAATATCGATACTACCGAGAATGGCTACTAAGTCAGCCACTTTTTCTCCGCGAACTAATTCCGAGAGAATGGGTAAATTACAGAAATCCGCCGCCCGAATTTTGAACCGCCAGGGAAACACATTATCATCCCCAATGATATAAATGCCGAGTTCCCCTTTTCCACTTTCAATCCGTACATAATGTTCCCCTTTGGGGATTTTGAAGGTTGGGGCAATTTTCTTACCAATAAATTGATAATCAAAGCCATTCCATTCGGATTTTGGCCCCTCCATCATCCGTTTTGCTTCTAAATTCTCGTAGGAGCCACCAGGGAGAGCCTCTAAGGCTTGATACAGGATTTTCACTGATTCCCGCATTTCCCGAATCCGAACGATATAACGAGCGAAACAATCTCCCCCCGTGTCCCACTGGACATCCCAGTCTAACTCGTCATAACATTCATAATGGTCAACTTTGCGTAAATCCCACTTCACCCCAGAGGCGCGTAACATTGGGCCAGATAACCCCCAGTTAATCGCCTGTTCACGGGTAATGGTTCCTAACCCTTCAATTCGACGTCGGAAAATCGGGTTATTGGTAATTAAGCGTTCATATTCATCAATTTTGGGGGCGAAATAATCGCAGAAATCTCGACATTTATCCACCCAACCATAGGGTAAATCTGCCGCTACCCCCCCAATGCGGAAATAGTTATTATTGACCATCCGGTATCCCGTGGCGGCTTCCCAGAGGTCATAGATTAATTCCCGTTCTCGGAAAATATAGAAGAATGGGGTTTGGGCTCCGACGTCAGCCAAGAACGGCCCAAGCCATAACAAGTGATTAGCGATGCGGTTGAGTTCCAGCATAATCACCCGAATATATTGAGCCCGTTTGGGGACGGTGACTCCGGCTAATCGTTCTGGAGCATTAACCGTTACCGCTTCGTTGAACATTCCCGCCGCATAGTCCCAACGGCTAACATAGGGAACGTACATCACAACGGTACGATTTTCGGCGATTTTTTCCATACCGCGATGCAGATACCCAATGACGGGTTCACAGTCCACCACATCTTCCCCATCCAGGGTCACAATTAACCGCAAGACCCCGTGCATGGAGGGATGGTGTGGCCCCATGTTCAAGACCATCGGTTCTGTGCGGGTTTCTATTCTGCTCATAATCTTATCTGTGTTCCCTAACGCGGATTTATTGCTTTCTTGGGATGTTTGTTTCAATTGTTAATATTATAGGAACACTTGGATTGTCTGAGATCGCAGCTTTGGCAAAAAATAGTCACAAGCCTTTTGTCCCTACCCAGGGTTTGTACTTCCCCGGAAACTGGGTTTCTAAACAAAGATTTTGATTTTATCCCTTTAAACTAGCTGAGAAATAGGGTTTCTGAGTTTGGGGGGTTAGCGATCGCAATGTTATATTCTATATTTTATCAAGGTATCGTTTTAACTCCACACAATCAGGAGTCTAGTATGCACTTACGAAGAGTTCAAGTTCCTAATTTTCGAGGCTTGGATCAAGTTGATATTACGTTTGAGAAAGATTTCTTTCCTCGAATTTTTCCTTTAGGTAGTCAAAATGGAGGCGGTAAAAGTACGCTCTTACAGTTGATTTTTACCCTTCTCCACTGTTCTACTTCTGCCGAAACAAATATGTTTTTACAAAATTTACTTCATAGATTCAATCCTAATCAGTCATCAGAGAAAACTATTTTAGCTACCTTCGAGATTTGGGACGGTTCTAAGGAACACACTATCGAGTTTTTTGCTTATCAAACAATTGATGCAATAAATTCCAAAATAAATGTCAAGGATGATAACGAAAAACGAGGGTTTTCTATGCCTTTTTCTAATCTTCTTTCTGTTCTTTCTGTTCCTTCTGTTCCTTCTGAAAACAAGATTGCTGAAAAAATTTTTTTTGATACTACTACTTTTCCTATTCTTTCTGGAAATGATAGTTCTGCACTAAAACTTCGTGAAGCAAAGAGAATGCTCAAGGAGATCTTCGATGAATGGGAACGGAAAAATTTATTGCATATTTGTAATTATTCTTCAACTAAAAATCAATCATTTGAAGACAAATCATTACTTTGTAAAATAAAGAATAAAATAGGGAATAAAATAGAGAATTTGTCTTCTCATGAAGCTAAAATTTTTTTAGATGAATTGTCAAAAAAAGTATTTTTTGCTTCTCATATAACACAAGATTTTCTATTTATGAATGGAGAATATAGAAAGTTATTTTCTGAAAAAAAAGATGATTCTGAAAAAAACGACTGTTCTAATATAAATTCCTTAAGAACAAAAATCCCAGGTTTTTTTACTTATGATTTTTTCGCAATAGATCTGGTAAATCAATTATTTATAGATGCTAGAAACAAAGATAGAAATGTAATAAAGGATGGAGAAGGCAGTAATTACTATGAAACCTTATTGAAGCAGGATATAAATTCAATTTTGATTAATAAAAAAATCAATTTTTCTCCCAATTCAAACCAAATAACCTTTAAATTAGATAAACAGGGTGAAGAAGTAGATCTATATCCCCAAGATCTTAGTCGTGGCGAATTAAAAAGACTCAGTATTTATGTTTGGCTAAAACATAATGAAATAAAAGATGCTATTGTTTTAATGGATGAAATTGAAATTACATTACATCCAGACTGGCAATATCAAATTATTTTGGATTTACAACAATGGGAACGCAGTAACCAATATATTTTAGCAACCCACTCTTACGAATTATGTCAGGCATTGACCCCTGCTCACGTCAAAGAAATTGAACTTAAGTTAATTAAAAATAAAGATTAATATTGAGAACCATGCGTCTGAACCCAGAGGGATTACAAAAACATTGTGAAACGATTCTTCAATCTCGCAGAATTAAAAATAAAATTGTCATTCTGTGTGAAGGGGATATTCCTAAACTTGAGGGTAGATCTTCACCACAAAGCTATAGTAAAATGGAGAAGATGCCTGATGCTAACTTTTATAAAGCTTGTGTTCCTCAAGGATGGAGTCAAAACCGACCTGAATTTTTTAATTGTGGTGATCGCCAAGATGTGATTGATACCTATTTTAGTTTATTAGATTTACATGAACAAGATCCGATTAACTCTTATTTAGACCCTACAAAACTTTTTGCCATTGTTGATTTAGATATTCAATCTAAAGAGATTGGTCATAATTATCAATTTCCAGATACCGAAACCATCTTTTATGACCTTTATCAAGGATTAAAAGTTAATCAGCAAACTGCATCCCAGCATCGAATTTGGGTAACAGGTTTAATTCACAAAGAATCTTATTTTATTATACCTGAATTGCAAGAAACGTTTGATAGTTGTTCCATGCCTCCCGTTCCCCTTTATACCCCCCTTTATAAGGGAAACAATCTTTTACTGACAGATATCTATAAAGATATGGCTGAATTAATTAATCAAGATCCTGATTTAAACAATCATCTAATAACTGCCTGTCAAAGAATTAACTATTGTCAAAGTTTAAACTGTACTGATGTCAATCAATTAAAAATATCCTGGATTCAGGAATTTAACTCTACCGTAGATGTTACTCGCAAAAATGAATTAATTTATGTGTTATTAACTTTAATAAAAGCTAAAAATTTTTGGCGTAAAATTGAACCGCCTCCTAATTGGAGTGGTTCAGCAGACAATTACAAAGAGCAATTGCTATTAAAGATAGGAAAATTTTATTCAGAACACAGTGATGCTGAATATCATCTGAGCATTTTCTTTAAAATTTTATATCAGTTTGTATAAAATTCTATATTGATAATAACCATTCTATCCCTCTCCTAAGAAACAGTATTTGCTTGGGAGAGAGATAATTCTAAAAACGCTTAAATTCGTGACGGAATGGGATTTTTTTAGAGGTTTTATTCTCCCCTATCAATTTAGACTACAAACGTTCGTTTTCCCGGTCTTCATAATCTTCAGAAGAAGTGGGATCTAATTCCCAGCGTTGATCATCTCGTTTTTCTAAAAATTCTGTTGTCCGAAGGGAAGAGCGATCGCGCATTTCTAAACCCACTGCGGCTGCAATTTCCTCTACAATATCTTGATCCGGTGTGGCGACCGTCCCGCCAACGGCTTCATCCCCAACAGCATTGGCTTGTTCAAAATTAGCATCAATATCTCCACCTGTTAAAACTGCACTGGCTTGATTAAATTGATCACTTTGGCTTAAATGAGCGCGTCTACCCGCACGGTCAGTAGGTTGTCCTTGTAGTCCTGTCCCTAATGATTGGGTAATTTCTGGGGGTAAATCACTAATCATTTCTGGAGCATCACTTTCATCAATTACATCATCATCATTGGTATCCCAATTATCATCCGTATCATCAATCATGATTGTATTGAGTTCTTCGGGATCAACGGGAATTTCTCTTAAACCGATTTCCTCCTCAATGCTTGCTAATTCTGCTAAGGTTGGTTCTTCATCTTGATTCAATTCAATCTCATCTTTAATCTCTTGAATTAAGTTTTGATTGTGAGGAAGTTGATTTTTTTTTCCTTTAGACGGGTGAGTTCGATTAGCCATGATGTTTTCCTGTTTATATCTGCTATTTGCACGGTATCTGACTGAAGCTAGATTTAATAACTTCATAAAGATAGACTCGCGCCTCTCCCCATTTAAAGATCTCTAAACCTGAAAGAATTTTATGAAATTCTCGGAATACTTAATTTATTTATGTTTTATAGAAAAACATCTATCCCAAGTTATAAGCTCGAAATTAAAACTTGAATTTGATTAAAACTCTTCCTCAAGTTATAGAATGAAACCCGAAACACAATTAATAATATAACTTTTGCTAGACGATGAGTTCTCTGTCCAAAGGTTAATGTATAAGCACGTTGATTATTGGCTGAAAAATACCGAATCAACAAATGCTGTTAATCAGGCATTTCTTACATAAACTTCAACCCTTCAGACTTTTTAATTTTAGGAGAAGCTAAAAAAAATGGCATACACTGATGAATCCGGCCGAATTATTGATCATCCCGTTGCTGCGGGAACAGACTATCATGATCGTGTCCGTTGGGGCCCCATTTTTGCAGGTTTAGTTATTGCCATTGGAACTCAATTAATACTGAGTGGAATTGGTGCAGCCATTGGTTTAACTGGACTTGCCAACTCCGGCGCACCTCGTTCTAATGCGGGAGATACGGGAACAGCCGTTGGGATTTGGTCAATTATTAGTTTATTAATTGCTTTGTTTGTTGGGGGTTGGTTAATGGCTCGTGTTTGTGGGCCAATGAATCGCAACACCGCCCTCTTGAATGGAGCTATTTTGTGGGCTACGACCTTAGCGATTAGTGCTTGGTTACTTTCGAGTGGGGTATCTGGTATTTTTGGGATTGTTGCGTCCAATGCTGGAGAAGTAATTAATCAAGTTCAAGAAGGCGGTGTGAATGTTCCGGCGAGGGCTCCCAATGTTTCGGCACAGCAGGCTCAAGATATTGCCTCGAATGCGGCTAAAGCGAGTTGGGCATTCTCCTTTGGCTCTCTATTAGGATTAATTTCAACTTTGGTTGGCTCATCCGTCGGTGTTCATAAACCCTATGCAGGCCCTACAGTACAACCCGGAGTGGGTAGACCTTATGCTCGATAAAATTCCTTAGATTTTATGGTATTCAAACCCATCATTTTATAAACCCAGTTTCTACAAAAAGCTGGGTTTTTAATATTGATTTTTGATTTCCATCTTAAGGGTGAAGAAAGTAATTTTAAAATATGATTAACTCCTATTAAAGCGAGATAAATCATTCAATTTTAATGAAATATTAGGCTTTAATTATTAAGGAAAAATAAAGTATGGTTTTACAAATTGGAGATAATTTACCCATTGGAAGTGTTCGTTGGGCGATCGCTGAAGGCTATATTCCTGACTATAGTAACGGCCCAGAACCTCAATTTACCAGTCATGAAACAGCTTGTATTTTAAATACATCTGATCAAGATGCCTCTGTGAAAATTACCATTTATTTTAGCGATCGTGAACCCGTTGGCCCCTATTGTGTGACGGTTCCCGCAAGACGAACAAAACACCTACGATTTAACGATTTAACCGACCCTGAACCTATTCCCCGTAATACAGATTATGCCAGTGTATTTGAGTCGGATGTTCCGATTGTTGTCCAACATACTCGCCTCGATTCTCGACAGTCGGAAAACGCTTTACTCAGTACCGTTGCTTATTCCTATCGTTAATTAGGGAACAGGAAATGAGTTGGCTGAATTGAGAAGTATCTTAATTGTAATGGGTAGAACTATAGTAAAAATTATCAATCTTTAAGGGATTTTTTTGTTAAGAGGAAAGTTGATCATGGTTAAGATTGGTTATCATGCGTCCCACGAACAATTTAAACCCAGTGAATTGTTAAATTATGTTCAAAAAGCTGAACAAGCGGGGTTTGATTTATCCTTATCTTCCGATCATTTTTATCCTTGGAGTGAAAAGCAAGGACAAAGTGGATTTGCTTGGTCTTGGTTAGGGGCGGCAATGCAAGCCACACCGAATTTATCCTATCGAATTGTTTGCGCCCCAGGTCAACGATATCATCCGGCAATTATTGCCCAAGCTGCTGCAACTTTAGCGGAACTTTTTCCGAATCGATTTTGGTTAACCGTAGGCAGTGGTCAAGCTTTAAATGAACATATAACAGGGGATAAATGGCCGTCTAAAAGCGATCGCAATACTCGTTTAAAAGAATGTGTTGATATTATTCGAGCTTTATGGGCTGGCGAAACTGTGACCCATCGAGGTTTAGTAACAATTGAAGAAGCAAAACTCTATACCCGTCCTGAAATTAATCCCTTAATAATTGGCGCTGCAATTACCGCTAAAACCGCCGAATGGTTAGGAAGTTGGGCTGATGGGTTAATTACTACATCTCGTCCCCCTGAACAATTAAAAGAAGTGGTTGATGCCTTTTATCGAGGAGGAGGAGAGGGAAAACCCATGATTTTAAAAGTGCAGTTATCCTATCATGCTAATGAAACCATTGCTAAACAAGGAGCGTTTGATCAATGGCGAAATAATATTTTTCAAAGTCTGGTTTTATCAGATTTAAAAAATCCTGAACAATTTGATGCGATGGGAAAATTTGTCACCTTAGAAGAAGTTGAAAACAATGTCCGCATTTCCTCCGATCTTCAACAACATATTAGCTGGTTAAAACAAGATATAGAACTAGGGTTTAATGAGATTATTTTACATAACGTCAATCGAGAGCAAAAACAGTTTATTCAAGTATTTGGAAAAGAAGTAATTCCGGTTTTAAGCTGATTAAAAGAAAAGAGAGTTAACCCGGTTTTAATGAATCAGCAAAACAAGTATTTCTTCCTTGAGCTTTTGCTTGGTATAGGGATTGATCTGCCCTAGAAAGAATATCCTCAATGCGGGTATCCTGGGGTTCAGAAATAGCGATTCCAATACTTACCGTCATTTGTAAATTCTCTTTCTCCGTTGGGATAGATAAATCAGCAATTAAACTACAAATATCTTGGGCAATTTTAACTGCATCTTCGAGATTAGTATCTAATAATAAAATCACAAATTCTTCTCCCCCATAGCGTCCAAAATAATCACCTTCTCTGAGGTAATTCCTAATTACTGATGTAAAGGTGATTAAAGCGCGATCGCCCATGAGATGACCATACTGATCATTAATTTGTTTAAAATGATCTAAATCTAATATCAATAAAGAAAAGATTTTTCCCTCTTGAATTGATCGATTAAATTCCACTTCAGCCACTTTAAAAAAACTACGACGATTTAAGATTTGGGTCAGGGAATCCAGTTGAGATAATTGTTCGAGTTGTAACAAAGTGTTTTTTAAGATATCGGTTGTATGTTTTAGGGTTAAATGAGTTTTGACCCGTGCTAACAATTCAGTTTTGATAAAAGGTTTCGTAATAAAATCAACAGCCCCCATCTCAAAGGCATTGACTAAACTCTCTTCTTCATGACTAGCGGTGAGGAAAATAATCGGAATGTCTTGAAACTGGGGATTATTTTTTATGACTTGACAAACCTCTAATCCATCCATTTCAGGCATCATTAAATCCAATAAAATTAAATCCGTTTGATTATTTTTTAGTCGATTTAACGCTTGAAAACCACTGGTTGCAAAGGTGGTATTATATCCAACTTCGCCAAGCATTTGTCCGACTAATTTCAGATTTTGAGTAATATCATCAACAATTAAAATCAGAAAATTTTCAGGAATAAATGTTTTGAGTTGCATAAATCAAAGTCCTTCTTTGCAGTAAAGTTTTAACCTTTCTCCAATCTGAGGAAAATCCTCAATAGTTTGAGGAATTGTATTCCAATCAAACGCTTCTAATTGAGTTTCTAAAGTTTGTATATAATCTAATAAAGGTTGATATTGATACTGTTGCCCCCAGGCAGCCAGACGTTGAACAAAATGTTGTAAATCTCTGGTTCTTAATGTTTTTCGCAACGTATTCCAAACCTGTTCTTCTTCTTGTTGAAGTTTAAACAGGAGTTCTGTACACGCATCAGAACTGAGGAATGAAACAGGAGAAACTCCTAGTTTTTCTTGCGGACTTTCTCTGTCAATCTCGGTATTTTTAGAAGAGTTTTGGCATATTAAATGTCGCTTCATTTCTCTGACTAATTGTGGCAAACTGACCGGCTTTCGCAAGAATCCTTGACAGAGTGATTGAACTTTTGCTTGTTCTTCACTTTGACAAGATGCGGTCAAAATCACAATCGGAATCTGTCGAGTTTTTTCATCTTGTTTGAGAAATTGAGCCACCATTTTTCCGTCCATCTCCGGCATCCGTAAATCCAGAAGAATTAAATCGGGTTGATGAATATTTGCCATCTGAATTGCTTGTTTTCCATTCTCTGCTAGAAATAATAAATGATGAGTTCCGGCAAAGTATCCTTGAATTAATTCTCGGTTAGATTGAACATCATCAACAACCAAAATTGTACTAGCTTGAAATTGGTTGAGATTTCGATCTTGACCAGAATTTAATTTGACCGAGATCGGATTTTTAGCCTGAGCAATGTCGGGAAATACAAAGGTAAAAATACTGCCTCGTCGCAATTGGCTTTGAAGCAATATAATCCCCCCCATCATTTGAGTTAAGCGTTGAGTAATCGCCAATCCTAAACCGGTGCCTCCATACTTACGATTACTTTGTCCGGCACTTTGAACGAAGGCTTCAAAAATACGAGTCTGCTGATGGGGTGCAATCCCAATTCCTGTATCTTCAATCGCAATTTCTAACCAAACTTTTTCGCTATTGCAGGCACAATAGGTTTGAGTTCGTGCAGAAACGCTAATATATCCCTTTTCCGTGAACTTAAGAGCATTACCGACAACGTTAAATAAAATTTGACGTAATCGTATCTCATCAATATAAATCAATTCGGGGACATTATCTTCAATTTGGATGTGTAAAACTAACCCTTTTTCTGTGGCTTTATGGTTAAAAATGTTTTGAATTTCCTGAATCAGCACCCGTAAGTTAACGGGGCCATAATCGAGTTCCAGTTTCCCCGCCTCAATTTTAGACAAATCAAGAATATCGTTAATTAAGGCGAGTAGAGTTCGACTAGCGGTGATTACAGCGTTTAAATAAGAGACAGATCTCGGTTCATGAACAACAGATTGTAGTAAATCTGTAAATCCTAAAATGGCATTCATGGGTGTACGAATTTCATGACTCATATTAGCCAGAAATTCACTTTTAGCTTGGTTTGCCATTTCTGCTTCCTGTCGAGCTTGTTCGAGAGCTATATTTTTTTGGGTTAGTTCTTGACTCCGACGGGTTTCTTGTTCGAGTAATGTGGCTAATTCTTGCTCTAAGCTTTTGCGATCGCTAATTTCAACTAAATATCCCAACATTTCCACGACATTCCCCGCTTCATCTCGAATTTTCCTTAACTGTGTTAAAAACCAGCTATAAGTTCCATCTGCTTTCAACCACCGATATTCATGAACATAATAATCCTCAGTGAATTTTGTTGCTAAGTTGGTTAAAACCCACTCTACATCATCAGGATGAATCTGTTGAATCCAGAAGCTCGAATTTTCTAAAAAAATTTGAGGTTCAAAACCGACAATTTCTTTAACATTTTCACTGATAAAAGTAATCGGATAATTGGTTTCGGGTTTGCAACTTAAAATAACAATGGGAGAATAATTGAGCAGGAAATTTAAGCGATCGCTGGTTTCATTTAATTCTAATTCGGTTTTTTTGCGATCGCTCACATCTAAAATCACCCCTCGCCAAGCAATATCTCCATTGTCTCGATATTCAGGACGGGAAGCTTCTGCAATCCATTTTATATCCCCATTGGGCATTTGATATCGTAACTCATAAAACAGGGGGGTAAGGGTGGCTGCACTGTTTAAAATTGCTATTCGATGTCCCTGGAGATCTTCGAGATGAAACCCGGGTTCTAAAAGTTTATAATTGTTCATTAATTCCAAGGCGGTCAAGCCAAAGACTTCAAAGCAACCATCACTAATATATTCCAAAAAACCAGAACCATCGGGGCGTTTAATATAGGTAAAAATTGCGCCTGGAATATTATCAGCAACGGCTTTTAACTGTTCTTCTCGTTGACGTAGAGTTTCTTCCATGCGTTTGCGATCGCCAATATCAAAGGTCATACCTAAAATTTGTTGAACCTCTCCGTTATCATCTAAAAGGGGAACGTATTTGATAATCACGATATAAGGTTCTAGTCCCTCCATTTGCAATGTAAATTCTCCAATTTGTACGGTTTTGGTCGCAATTGCATGATCAAGTAAGGGCAGATATTTAGAATAAACTTCCGGGGGGTAAATATCTTCATCTCGACGACCGATAAAGTTTTCAATGGGAATTTGGGTGCATTCGGATGTTCGTTGATTGACATACTCAAATCGACGTTCTGAATCATAAATTACAAAGACATCAGGAGCGTGTTGCACTGTTAAAGCAAATAGTTCTTCATTGTGTTTCAGTGCATTTTCGGCTTCTTTGAGATCCGTTAAATCTTGAATACTGCCAACAATTCCACAAATCGTTTTCTGTTCATCTAAATAGGGGGTATAGGTACGCCTCAAATATCGTTTTTTAACAGGATCAATATCCACCCATAAATCATCTTGAATGGCTTCCCCGATTAAACATTGATCCAGAGAAGGTTTAATGGTTTGCTCAAAAAAATTAGTCCCTAAAACCTCAGAAACAGAATGACCAATCACCTTTTCTAAGGGTCGATTTACCAATTTCAAGTAAGCGGGATTAGCCACTTGATAAATATAGTTCTGATCCACTAAACAAATGGCATCCCCAGTGGCTTCAACAATGCGTTCATATCGTCTTAGGGATTCTTCATAATATTTGCGATCGCTAATATCTTCAACAATATAGGAAAACCGAGGACGATCATTTTCCGATAAACCAATATAAGACACCGTTGCTGATAACCATTTCTTTTTCCCATCAGGTTGATCATATTGACACTCAAATTTGACGGGTTTTCCTAAATCTTGACTTTCTCGATAATGATTCATCCAATGTTGAAGCAAAGGGTGATTTATACCTAATTGACTAACAAATTTATGGTGAATTTCCTCATTTTTTTTTCCTAAGAATTGAGCCGTTGCTAAATTGACTGAAAGATGTAAAACATCGGTTTCAAATAGTTCAACGACACCCATCATTATTGGAGAAGAATTATAAAAACTATTCAGAATTTCTTGTTGGTGTTTTAAAGCCGTTTGGGTTTCTTGACTGCGCTCTAATTCTTGCGTTAATCGTTCATTGGTTTGTTCTAATTCAGCCGTTCGTTCTAGGACTTTTGCTTCTAATTCTCGATTAGCTTGTTGCACTTGCTCTAGTAACGTCGCGTGTTCAATTCCCAAAGCAACATGAACCGATAAACTTTCTAAAAATTCTGTTTCTTCGGGTTCCCATGGCTGAATGATCCTAAAATTCTGAGCAATTAATCTACCCCATAGCTGGTTTTCAAATCGAATTTCAACAGCTAAATCTGAATCAGAATTGTGATAGATGACCCCTGCATCGAGAAGTGAGTATTGGGGGTTTTCTACAGATTCAACAATGACTCTTCGATAGCCATCGGCTTCAAATTTTTCAATGATCACGCGATCGCATTCTAACAATTGCCGAACTTCTGTCACCGTTGTCTTTAAAATCAGATCTAAACTTAAAGAAGATCGAATCCGTAAAGCGGTATCTGTTAAAAGCTGATGTCTTTGACTTTGTTCTTTCAGTCTCGTCGTATGAATTGTAACTTCTTGTGAAACTACCATTGTCTCCTGACCCCCTTTGAAACAAAAATGGGCTTGATCGTGAATCTTCCTTTATTATGGAATAAGAATTCAGTGATCTACACCACTTCTGTTACGATTAAAATTAATCCTGCAACGCAATAGAGATTAATTCTTCAACATGACTCACTGGAAAAATTTCTGTCTCCAGTTGTTCTGCGAGTTCTGCTACGGTCATATCATCCAAAAACACAGGTTCTCCTTGTTTTAACATCACCGATGGTAATAAAATTCCATCTCCTAATGATTTTCCTTTTAATCCTTGCAGCAAATCTTGTCCGGTTAATAGACCTGTAACCGTAATTTCTTGACCCCAATATTGACTCGCTAAAGCCACCAAATTCACCGTTAGCCCTGAAATGTCATTTAAGGAGTTTAACAAGGGTTGAAAGGCTTTTTCAACGGCATTTCCCACCACCCAAGTAAACTGGCGGGGAGTTGAACAAGATTGAATCGGGTGTTGTTTGACAGTTTGTTCAAATTCTTTAATAAATTTGCGAATAGAACCTACCCCATTACCAATTTGAGGATAATCTTGATAATGGGATTCAGGCGGTAATTCTGCACCCGCAATTAAAAAGAGTTCATCCGCAATCCAAACACAAGTTGAACCGAATTCTTGTTGAAATTTTTGTTGTAAATTCTGAACTTGAGTAATAATTTCTTGAGCTTTTTCAGGCGTAACTGGGATTAATTCATCTTCCGGGGGACGAAACCGAGTTAACCCCACGGGAACCACCGCGACGGAAGCAACAGTCGGGATTCTACCGCGATGGAATTGAGCTAAATCTAAAAGGGTTTGTTCGAGGTATTTGCCATCATTAATTCCTGGACAAACCACCACTTGAGCATGAATTTGTAAACGGTTCTTTTTAAACCATTTTAACTGATCTAAGATTTGACCCGCACGGGGATTTTTTAATAAGCGAATTCTAACTGGAGGTTCGGTGGCGTGAACAGAAACATACAACGGAGAAAGACGCATTTGTGCAATTCTATCCCATTCCCGTTGAGATAAATTGGTTAAGGTTAAATAGGAACCATACAAAAAGCTCAAGCGATAATCGTCATCTTTTAAGTAGAGGGTTTCTCGTTTTCCGGGGGGTTGTTGATCAATAAAACAAAACGGACAGCGATTATTGCATTGTATTAATCCATCAAATAAAGCGGATTCAAACTCTAAGCCTAAATCTTGATCATAGTCTTTTTCAATTTCAAGTTGATGGGTTTTCCCAAATCGATCTAAAACTTCTAATTCTAAAACTTCATCAGCACATAAAAATTGATAATCAATTAAATCACGAGGTGGTTGTCCGTTAATCGAAACAATCGCATCTCCGGGTTCAAAGCCAATTTCTTCAGCAATAGAATCGGGTAATACGGTTGTAATTTTAGCAGGTCGAATCATAGGAGGAATTAAACATTAACAATCATAGACTCCGTAGAGACGCGCCATGGCACGTCTCTACTCTACTACAAGATTGTAGTCTAAATATTCTTTAACGCACCTCCCCACACAGCCACTAAAATCATGACTCCAAAGGCGAGACGATACCAAACAAAAATCCAGGTACTTTGTTTTTGTAAATAACGAATTAACCAAGCAATTGATAAATAGGAAAAAATAGCGGCGGAAATTAAACCAACACCGATGGGAATCAGGTCTGAATTCCTGATACCAGTTGCAAATACCATTCTTAATTCCACGATTCCCGCTAAAGTAATTGCTGGAATTCCTAATAAAAAGGAAAAACGAGCAGCCGTTGCCCGTTCTAACCCCATAAATAATCCAGCCGTAATGGTTGATCCTGATCGAGATACCCCAGGAATTAAAGCTAAAGCTTCAGCCAAACCCATTAATATTCCATCTCGAACTTTAAGGTGTTCAAAATTCCGTTGTCGTTTGCCTATTTTTTCAGCCAATCCCAATAAAATGGACATCCCAATCGAGGCGAATGCAATCGTTTCCAGACTTCGCAAAGGAGAGTTATCATAATCAGGAATCAACAGTTTAATTAACAATCCAAAAAAGACAATTGGAATCGTTCCTAATGCAATCCCTAACGCTAAACGAAAGTCTACAGACTCATAATCCTTTTTTTGAATCGCTCGCCATGATCCCAGGACAACTTGAACTAAATCCTGCCAAAAAAACCACACCACTGCCGCAATACTGCCTAACTGAATAATGGCTGTAAATTCAATACCGGGATCTCCCCAACCTAACATGACTGGAATGACTTTTAAATGGGCGGTACTGCTAATGGGTAAAAATTCTGTTACTCCTTGAATTAATCCTAAAAAAAATGCCTCTAATAGATTAATGTCGGAACCGATTGAAGCCGAAGATGCCGTTTGAGCCAATACATCTGCTGCTCCTAAATTCAAAAATAAATCAGGCATAGAAATCATAGAAGACAAACTCAATAACATCTGATTACACATCACAAGTCCCTATTTCCCTTAACAAGGGAAATTTCAGGATACAATCTATAGACCCATCAAATAATAGCCTGATTAGCTAATCAATGAACTCTGATGTTAAAAACACTCTGGCTTAACTTTAACAGTAAATTGTCATTTGTTCATAAGAAGTTATTTAAAACAGGCTTTTATTTAAGGGAGGGTTAAAATGAGAATTCTCTTAGAATTCTACAGGATGCTGTCCATAATAAGGCAATGCTTCTGACCAGTGAGAATGCTTTCCCAATTTCCAGTCTAAATATCCTAATTCTAATAATTGCATGGCGGTTTCTCCTAATCCTGCTTCTACCTTTACCCGATGATAGGGAGTTTGCCAAGACGCTATGGTTTGTTCCCACTGTTGAGAGGACATGACGCTATCCGCTAAAAGGGGAACTAAGCCGAAATTGGTTTCTGGATTTTGACCATAAATTGCCACAAAAAGTTGACCTCGTTGTGCTCGCATTTCTAATGCAATCACTAAGTTTTCATCCTGATTTTGTCTGCGTTGAAGTTGTTCTTTCCAAGCGATCGCCGCTAAACTAGAAATGGCAAAAACTGGAATATTTAACTGTTGAGCTAAGGTGCGGGCGGTGACGACTCCGATTCGAGTTCCAGTAAAACTTCCTGGGCCTTTAGCTACTGTAATCCATCCTAAATCTAACCAAGTTTGGGGTTGAATAAACTCTAATAAATAGTGATGCAGATGGGTGGATAAATCCCGTCCTATTGCCCAGGATTGACTGCGCTGAACGTCTTGAAAGTTACTAATCGCTAATCCCAGGTCAGGACTACTGGTGTGAATGGCTAAACCATAAACGGGTTGAGAGGAAATCGGTTGCACAGAATCTAATTAAGAAGGATTGCGGGAAAAAAAGATGGGCATGGAAATAAACAAGCCCGCTAGGATTATACCAAACATTCCGTCCGCCCAAATCCTTAAATTTAACCAGCCAAACATTAAAAATAGAGTGGTAATCGTTGCAAACAGTTGATTCAGTTGCAGAGTATTGGTGTGAGTGACTTGATGTTTAACACCCCAAAATCCTCCCGCAATCACTAAAGCCATGATGGGTTTTAAGATAATAATTTTATCGCTAAAGATAAAGATAATCATGGCAACCATTAACAGATCAAGCCAGAATTCTTTCTTTTTAATTTGCTGGCTCCAAAACGTTCGAGTTGTCAATTGAAACAACTTCCAAAGAAACTTATGATTCTGAAATCGGATCATTTGATTTCTAATTTTTGTCTTTCGATCTAGTTTTAACAAAGATGTCCATTCAGGAACATTTTGATTATTCACTCGCCCTAAAAGTTTGACTTTCTCAAGATTATTGATTTGGCAATAGGTTAATTCATATCCGATAATTGGAACTAACTCTTTATATTTTACAGAGCGATTTTTATCTCGATTTAAAACAATCGTTAACTGATTGATATGGTTTTGATTGACGCTCACCTGAATAATCCCATAGGGCTCTAAACGCTTTTGAAGAATTCCTGAAATTAGGTTGATTTTATTTAAGAGTCTTGGTGGGGGTAATTCAGGAACTTTTTCTTCAGAAACCGCAGGTTCAGAAACATCAGAAATATTCGGAATAGAAGGAGAAGGCTGAATGAATTGAGGCTGTTCTGGTAAGGGTTTAAATCCCGTTTCAGGATTGATTGTTAATCCCGGCATTACTGGAACATAATCCGGTTTAGGATTAATGTGGCGTAAAATTGCTGCCGCCGAATTGTAACGATTACGGGTTGCACCCTGCAACATTTTATCTAAAATATATCCTAATTCATCACTGACAGGTGCTTTTAAATAATCTCGCCAAACCCAATTTCCTTCTGCACTATCAAATAAATCAAAGGGAGGAACATTAGTCAGTAAATGAATACAAGTCACTCCTAAACTATATAAATCACTGGAAAAAACGGCTTTTCCCATTAATTGTTCTGGGGCTGTATAAGCAGCACTCCCAATCATGGTTCCCGTTTTAGGCAACATTCCCCCGGTGACTAATTTAGCAGCCCCAAAATCTACTAAAACTAAATTTCCAATCGGTTTTTTCGTATTAAACCGACGAATAATATTTTCGGGTTTAATATCTCGATGGATGACTTTATTTTCATGAACAAACTGCAAAATTGGCAACAAATCTTTTAAAATAAACCATATTTTTTCTTCAGTAAATACCCCTTTTTTTTGCAATTCTTGAGCTAAATTTTTTCCTTCAATAAATTCTTGAACTAAATATTGATAGCCGTCTTGTTCAAAATAACCTAACTCTGTGGGAATTTGGGGATGTTGCCCCAAGATTTTTAATTGTTTAGCTTCTTGCTCAAATAATTCTGTGGCTTTCCTCGCATTACTCCCTTGGGGAAAAAATTGTTTAATCACACAATAAGGTGTTAAGGGTTGACTTTCATCAACCACTAAAAATGTCCGACCAAATCCCCCCTGTCCAATTAATTGAATCCCTCGATAAACAACAGACTCAGCTTCATTAGAAACAGAACTCAACAATAATTTAGATCCACAATTTTGACAAAATTTAGCATCACTAAAATTCTGCGGATTAGAACAATTCGGATTAAAACAATAACTCATTTTTTATAGAAGGGAACAGGGAATTACGAATTACGAATTACGAATGGGAAGAGTTTTATTAAAAACTAACAAAGCTAACAGTTAAAACTCAACCATTAACTGATAACTGGTACAGACGTGCCATGGCACGTCTCTACTGATAACTGATAATGCGGATACTTGATAACTGTTTAAGTCGGAACTAACTCCCCGGGTCTTAATTTCGCCCATTTACCGTTTTCTTCTTTAAAACTCAAACATCCGACTACATCCCATTCCATTTCAATTTCATAGTCGTTAGGGGTGCGGATATTGACGTTAATGGTGGGTTCGGTGGGTTCAAAGGTGGGGTTTTCGGTCAAATGGCGTTCTTGATGCTGGGTTTCTACGGCGTGGTAGGTGGTACAGCGATCAACATAATGACAATTCACACAAATACACATGATTCTATTCCTCGGTGATTGCCAAGGGTGAAACTTGTCCATCCCTTTGATGCTAATTTAGCGTAGGTAGGCCTTAACCTGCTTGACAATCTCATTGATTTTTGTTGCAATGCCTGAAGCTTTAGCCGATGTCTTCTCTCCTGCCACTTGGCCGTTTGAACTGAATGATTTACCTCAACCTGCCTATTTGGTTGGGGGTGCAGTTCGAGACGGGTTAATGGGTCGTACAACACCCATTTTAGATTTAGATTTTGTCCTCTTACAAGATGCGGTCAAAACAGCGCGAACTCTGGCTGAACAGTATCAGGCTGGGTTCGTTTTGTTGGATGCTCAACGGCATATTGCACGGGTTGTCTTTGACCAAGTAACAGTTGACTTTGCTCAAGCCCAAGGAAATAGTTTAGAACAGGATTTACGCCGACGAGACTTTACAGTTAATGCGATCGCTTTTGATCCGTTTACCCAAACCTTTATTGATCTTAACAAGGGTCAAGAAGATTTACAACGGCGTTTAATTAAAATGATTTCTCCAGAAAATTTACAAGATGATCCATTACGATTATTAAGAGGATATCGTCAAGCTGCCCAATTAGGATTTAAAATCGAGGATCAAACCCAAGCTGCTATTCAAGAATTTGCACCGTTGTTAAGTCGGGTTGCAGTCGAACGCATTCGCACCGAGTTAGTTTATTTATTAAATACCCCCAATGCAACACCTTTGATACAACAAGCTTGGGAAGTTGGTTTACTTTCTCCTTATTTTAAGGGTGCAGACCAGCAGTTTAAACGATTATCTCAAATAGATATATCTGCAATAAAAGTAGGAGAAATTTACCCTCAAGTTTTACTTGAATTATCTCAAGAATTGAGCTATACCTTAAAAATATCCCGTTTAGCGATCGCAAAATTAACTTGTTTGTTAAATCAGGATATTACTTTAGCAGAAACAGAATTATTAGGGTTAAAATTGAGTAAATTAGAATTAAAAAGCACTTTAGCGATTTTAAAAGGTTTATCTCAATTAAAGTTGTTAAAAACCAGAGAGCTATCTCTAAGAGAACAATATTTTTTATTCCAAAATTTAGGATTATTATTTTCAGCGTTAATTGTAAGTGCAATAGCCGATGGATTTTCCTTAGAAAGTATTTCTCCTTTAATGAATCGTTATCTAAACCCCAATGATCCCGTCGCCCATCCCCAACTGTTATTAACAGGGAATGAATTAATGGAAGCCTTAAATTTACGTCCGAGTCCTAAAATTGGAGAACTTTTATTAGAGATTCAGTTAGGACAAATTGAAGGTAAAATCACAACCATTGAAGAAGCGATCGCTTTTGCTCAACAATTATTATAATTAATCCTCGTAGGGGCGGGTTCACAAAAATTGATAATATCCATAAAAAATCTACCTAAACCCGCCCCGATTAACCTTGATTATAGGTTCTCATAAAGGCTAAAAATTCTTTAATTACTTATAACTGCAATTGATTTAAAATATTAAAATTTGAACGATAATACTCATCTTTATCTTTATTTTTGAGAAACTGCTTATATTGTGTAATAATTATTTACAAAATATCAGCCCATGACTATTGATATTTTAGAGAAACTGAGGCAAGTTTGTATTAGTAATAAAAATTTTTAGTAAAGAAATTATTTATATTTATGCAAACTAAAATCATCCATAAATTAGGATTAACTTTAACTCTTGTATTCAGTCTGGCTATTCCCGCATTGGGTCAACGCCAAATGTGGTTAGATCAAACCACCCCCCAAAATTGGAATAAACCTGGGGTTAATATTCCTAAAACCAAATTATATCCCATTCCAGAAAATTGTCAAAAGATGATTCAACCTCCTCGTAATACTACTGAACGTCTTATTACACAAGCAGGTTGGAAACTATTAAACTATAAAAGAACTAATGGCAAAACAACACTATTTCTAGCAATATCACAAACAGATATAAAATGCCGTTTAGCAGAATCTCAAATATTTGTATTCCATAACGGTATTTTTGCTGGAACCGGATCACCAACAACTATTATATATCGCCTTGATGGAGCTTTTAGAGATTTTAAATTATTAACAGAAAAGACATTCATAGTAAAATTTGATCGTTATCGAGATTCTGACGCTTCCTGTTGTCCTTCTGGTAGTACAATAGTTAATTTCAAAATTGATACGGTTAGTGGTCGCCCGCTCGTTGTTCCTGTAAAAACTAATACTAGGGCTTTTTCTGATAGTGACTTATAAAAAATGTTACTGCTTAAAATTGAATGAATGATTATCAAAAAGTTTAATAGAATAAAATTAAACCCGCCCGGGCGGGTTGTATTAGTATTGTTACTGTGTCAAATTCTCAACTATGAGTTAACTGATTTCATCTGAGTCTACCCATTCACTATAGGAAGAATCATAACCAATATAATGAACATAATATTGATCTCCTTCAATTTTTTCAATAATAGCGGAATACCATTCTTCCTCCTCATCATCCCAAACTTTCACCTTTTGACCCAGCCCATATCCATTATCATCCGTTGTCCGATGATCTCGAACACGAACCTCATCTTCATTCACCCATTCATCATCCGATGAACCATAACCAACATAATGAATATAATACTCGTTTTCTTTGACTTTTTGGATTGTAGATTCATACCAATCTTCATCCTCTTCATCCCAAACTTCTACCGTTTGACCGACTTTATATTGAGTCGAACCCGAAGAAACAGAACCCGATACTGGATTAGAATTAATCGGTAAAGTTGCTGCGGGTAATTCCGATTTTACAGACTCTTGAGCTTGTAAAATTACTTTACGCGCAACGGTTTGAATCCCTGTATGTTGATAATAATTTGTGCTTTGATCAATAAAAGCAGCCACAAAATCTAAATTATCATCCGCAATTTGGATAGAATTTCCCAAAGCATTAAAAATAGATTGGGGGGTGATTCCCGTTTTAGCCACTAAATTATTAATCCAACCCTGAACTGCATCAAACCCTTGGGTTATAAAACCCAATTTATCCGAAGGTGTCCCCCCTGGAATAAAATTACTCAAGGCTGAAAAGACTGGATTCTGGGTTAAAATAGTGGTATCAGATTGAGCAATCGTTTGATGGATTTTACTCAAGAAGTTAGGGCCTAATGGCAACATTCCATCTAAACAAACTAAAGCCACCATCCGCATTAATGCAGCATCTTGATAATTATTATTCAGGGCTTTAACAAATTCTTGAGGGTTGGGTTGAGGAATGCCATTTAACTTACAAAACGCAATAATCTCAACCGCAATTTTTAAGACTAAATCAAAGCTTTGGGTAACTTCAGGTTTAGGCGTAATACTGCTTAAAATAGACAGAAAGCTGATTTTTTCTCCAACTTTATTGGCTAAAGCTGCTGTTGCCATTGCTACATCAGCCGTATCAATGGTTTGATATAATTGAACGGCTGATTGATAACCCGATTTTGGATCATGATATAAAACAACAGCCCGATCTCGAATTTTTTGGATGATTTGAGTATCGGTTTCCCCTGTAATAGTACGGATACTATTCTCAAATCCGACTAAATTTGTCCACTGTCCCGGCATTAAATAATCAATAGCCTTCAAGACTTTCACCGTAATATTATCGGCGGGAAGTTCATCCACTAACTGCACAATAGATTTATCCATAAATCAGAGTCTCAACCCTCTAAATTGTTACTTAATATCCTACTCTATTAAAATTAGAAATCCGCATTCCTTTAGCAAAATTTTAAATTAAGTGATCGCCCATTTTTATTAAAATAAGAAATAGTGACCCAAATCCTGTAAAATAAACCTGTGTCACCCCTTGCCTTGGTTCAACTCCATGCTTTGCGACTACTTAGTACAAATTCTCACCGCCCGTGTTTACGATGTTGCCCAAGAAACACCCCTAGAATACGCTCCTAACCTCTCCGCCCGTCTGAATAATAAATTACTCTTAAAGCGAGAAGATATGCAGTCTGTCTTTTCCTTCAAATTGCGGGGAGCTTATAACAAAATGGCTCATCTTCCTCCCGATTTATTAAAGCAGGGAGTGATTGCCGCATCAGCCGGAAATCATGCCCAAGGTGTTGCCCTCGGTGCGTCTCAATTAGGAACAAAAGCAATTATTGTGATGCCTGTAACCACCCCTCAAGTTAAAGTAAATGCCGTCAAAGCAAGAGGGGGGGAAGTCGTTTTATATGGCGATACCTTTGATGAAGCTTGTGCTTATGCCCGTCAATTAGAAGCTGAAAAAGGATTAACCTTTATTCACCCTTTTGATGACCCCCATGTGATTGCCGGACAAGGTACAATTGGCATGGAAATTTTACGCCAATATCAACAACCCATTCATGCTATTTTTGTTGCCATTGGTGGCGGGGGATTAATCTCAGGAATTGCCGCTTATATTAAACGATTACGTCCTGAAATTAAAATCATCGGAGTTGAACCCGTTGATGCCGATGCTATGTCACAATCTCTCAAAGCCGGACATCGAATTAAGTTATCACAAGTCGGGTTATTTGCGGATGGGGTAGCCGTGCGAGAAGTGGGGGAAGAAACCTTCCGTTTATGTCAAGAATATGTGGATGAAATTATATTAGTAGATACAGATGATACTTGTGCGGCAATTAAAGATGTTTTTGAAGATACTCGTTCAATTTTAGAACCTGCTGGAGCCTTAGCAATTGCGGGAGCAAAGGCTTATGTTGAACGAGAACAAATTCAAGGAGAAACCTTAATTGCTGTTGCTTGCGGGGCGAATATGAATTTTGATCGCTTACGATTTGTAGCCGAACGTGCGGAATTTGGAGAACGTCGAGAGGCTATTTTTGCCGTGACAATTCCTGAAGAACCTGGCAGTTTACGCAAGTTTTGTGAATGTATTGGTAAACGCAATTTAACCGAATTTAACTATCGAATTGCCGATGAAAAAGAAGCCCATATTTTTGTCGGAATGCAGATTAAAAATCGGGCTGATGCAGCAGAAATGATCAAGAATTTTGAGGAAAATGGATTTAAAACAATTGATTTAACCGATGATGAATTAACTAAATTACATCTGCGACACATGGTCGGAGGACGGTCGGGTTTAGCCCATCATGAATTACTCTATCGGTTTGAATTTCCTGAACGTCCAGGGGCGTTAATGAAGTTTGTTTGTTCCATGAGTCCAAACTGGAATATTAGTTTATTTCACTATCGCAATAATGGCGCAGACTATGGAAGAATTGTGGTAGGAATGCAGGTTCCCCCTGAAGAAATGGCAGAATGGCAAGCATTTTTAGACGGTTTAGGTTATCGCTATTGGGATGAGAATAAAAACCCAGCCTATAAACTGTTTTTATCCCAAAAATAAAACAATCCCAGCTTTTTACAATCAACGGTTGACTGCTGCTCTATTATTGCTGTTTTTACTATCCTTTTCAACCCACCCCACAACCCGTCTGCCTAATCATCGGGTTGCTGTACAACTAATACAGAACATTTAATGTGATGCACCGTATAATTACTGACACTTCCTAAAAATAATTCGGCTAATTCTGAACGGTTACGCCTACCAATTACGATTAAATCAGCCTCCCATTTTTTCGTAATTTCTCGTATCCAATATCCCGGTTCTCCGATTTGATATTCGGTTTCAATGGAAATTCCTTGCTGTGCAGCATAATTGACAAAGGTTGATAACCATCCTGCCACTTCATTAATTTCCTGTTCAATTAATTCATGTTGAATTTGTGCCACCTGGTTTAACCGTTGACCATATAAATCTCCAGGGGAACCTAAAATCATCGGTGATACAGTAATAGAATGAAAGACTTTTAACTGACTTTGATACAGTTTAGCCAGTTGTAAGCCTTGGTGAAAGACATACTCTGCTTGGGGAGTGCGATCAATTGCCACTAAAATTTTGTGATATTCCATGCCCGTGTCCTCTTTCATCTGTTTTAATTCCCTAATGGGCTAAAAGCTCAAATCTTTGCCCCCAAAGGGATTGATTTCCTATAATCTTAGTTTAAACCCAATTTCGGACTTTTTGACCTAAGAATGCTATATTTAAAGGTTGGGCGATCGCTGACAATGCTCAACATCGTCTAACTAATCTTTTTTGTTACTATCGAGCTATATGAGTCAAAACTACCGCATTACTCTTCTTCCAGGCGATGGCATCGGCCCTGAAATTATAGCGGTGGCTGTCGATGCGTTAAAAGTCGTTGGAAAACAACTCAGCATTACTTTCGATTTTCATCAAGCGTTGATGGGGGGAGCGGCGATAGATGCCACTGGGGAACCCCTTCCAGCAGAAACCTTAGAACAGTGTCTCAAGAGTGATGCGGTACTATTGGCGGCCATTGGCGGCTACAAGTGGGACAATTTACCCCGTCATCAACGACCTGAAACCGGGTTATTGGGGTTACGCGCTGGATTAAAATTATTTGCGAATTTGCGCCCCGCGACAATTTTACCCCATTTAATTGATGCCTCTTCTTTAAAAAAAGAAGTGGTAGAAGGGGTGGATATTATGGTTGTCCGTGAACTGACCGGGGGAATTTATTTTGGACAACCCAAGGGAATTTTTCAGACGGAAACCGGGGAGAAACGCGGCGTTAATACAATGGCCTATACGGAATCCGAGATTGATCGGATTGGTCGTGTGGGGTTTGAAACCGCCCAGAAGCGTCGAGGTAGACTTTGTTCTGTAGATAAGGCGAATGTCTTAGATGTCTCTCAGTTATGGCGTGATCGCATTACCCTCCTCGCCTCAGAATACCCCGATGTCGAATTATCTCATTTATATGTTGACAACGCTGCCATGCAGTTAGTTCGCGCCCCCAAACAGTTTGATACGATTGTCACGGGGAACTTATTTGGCGATATTCTCTCCGATGCGGCGGCAATGTTAACGGGAAGTATCGGAATGTTACCTTCAGCCAGTTTAGGGGAGTCTGGCCCTGGGGTCTTTGAACCCGTCCATGGTTCAGCACCGGATATTGCGGGTCAGGATAAAGCCAACCCCCTCGCCCAAGTCCTCAGTGCTGCCATGATGTTACGCTATGGTTTAGATCAACCCGTTGCGGCGAATCTGTTGGAAAATGCTGTTTTAAAAGTATTAGATCAGGGATATCGTACCGGGGATATTATGTCTGAGGGCATGAAATTAGTCGGGTGTCAGGAAATGGGAGAAATGTTGTTAAAGGCATTAGAAGAAAATTAATTTTAACCCCTCAAATCGTTACTGTAGAGACGAGCCATGGCTCGTCTCTACGGGGGTTTTAGGGATAATCTAATTAAACTTGAGAAGGTTTTAAACTGGCTGTTGAGGAATTCAAGCTCGGCGAATGGGAATTGTTGTTTGATTCCTTAATCGGATTCCGGGACTCAATTAATTGAATAGCGCGATTTACACTTTCGGGTAAAATCACCACTAACGAACCCGCCCCAGCCCGGTCTAATGCCGTATTAATCGCTTCGGTTTCATTCAAAATCATTTCATAGCGAATCCGAGGTTCTGGAACTCGTCCTAAGACCTGCTGAAGACCCTTACTAATTAATTCCGCCGCCGAACCCCGTTCTCGGCCACGAGTATCATCATCCTCCTTCACAATAATCTCATCAAAAATATCCGCCGAGAGTTGACCCAAAGCCACAAAATCCTCATCTCGGCGATCGCCAGGGCCACCAATGACCCCAATCCGATGCCCTGGCCAATTTTTCACAAAAGCCCCTAATGCTTCATAACTGGCAGGATTATGGGCATAATCAATCAAGGCGTGATAGCTACCCATATTAAATAAATTCATTCGTCCTGGGGTTTGGGATGTGGAAGCAACAAAGGTTGACAAACCCGCCCGAATATGCTCTATTTTTACCCCTTGAGCAAAAGCGGCTAAACAAGCGGCTAAGGCATTGGCAATCATAAACGGAGCCCGACCCTTCATCGTGATCGGAACATTCACCGCCTGCTCAATTCTCAGCGTCCAATCCCCTTTTAAAATCGACAAATAGCCATTTTCATAAACCGCAGCTAATCCCCCTGATTCCGTGTGTCTGAGGACAATTTCATTCTCAGGATTCATGGTGAAATAAGCAACTTGGGCTTTGACCCGTTCAGCCATTTGTACCACTAACGGATCATCAGCGTTCAGCACCGCATAGCCTTTCGGCATCACCACCTCAGCCACCACGCTTTTGACTTTTGCCATTTGTTCGATGGTATCAATATCCCCCAATCCCAAATGATCCGCCGACACATTCAACACCACCCCAACATCGCAGGTATCGAACCCTAAACCCGCCCGGAGAATTCCCCCCCGTGCACATTCGAGGACAGCCACTTCTACCGTTGGATCACGCAGAATCAGTTGGGCACTTTGGGGGCCAGTATTGTCTCCGGGTTCGGCTAAATGATCCCCAATATAAATGCCATCGGTGGTGGTATAACCGACGGCTAACCCCGTTTGCTTCATAATGTGGGCGAGTAAACGGGTAGTGGTGGTTTTCCCATTGGTTCCCGTTACGGCTAAAATCGGGACACGGCTGGGTTGACCGGGGGGAAATAACATATCCATCACCGCCCCGGCCACATTCCGAGGTAAACCTTCACTGGGGGCGACGTGCATCCGAAATCCCGGTGCGGCGTTAACTTCCACAATCACCCCGTCCACTTCCCGCAACGGTTTGGAAATATCCGGTGTCACCACATCAATTCCGGCAATATCCAGACCGATAATTTTGGCAATGCGAGCAAATAACCAAGCATTTTCCGGGTGAACTTCATCGGTACGGTCAATGGCACTCCCGCCCGTACTCAAGTTAGCGGTAGCCCGCAGAAAACAAACTTCCCCAGCCGGTAATACCGTTTCCAGGGTATAGCCTTTCTCCGTGACCATGGACAGCACGGTTTTATCCACAACAATCCGGGTGAGGACGTTATCATGGCCATCGCCTCGACGGGGATCTTTGTTAGTTTTCTCGATTAACTGTTCAATCGTTAATTGACCATCGCCGATCACATGGGCTGGAACTCGTTCTGCTACGGCGACCATTTTGCCATTCACGACTAACACCCGATGATCTCGACCCGTATAGAAGCGTTCCAAAATCACACTGTGGGTTTTAGAGGCATTACTGGCTTCATCGTAAGCAGCAGCAGCCGTTTCCCATTTGGTAATATCAAGGGTAATCCCCCGGCCATGGTTGCCATCGAGGGGCTTAATGGCAATGGGATAGCCCCCGACTTCATCAATGGCATCTTGCAGTTCATCAAAATAGCGAATTACTGTTCCCCTAGGAACCGGAACCCCCGCATCCCGTAGAATTTGTTTCGTGCCTTCTTTATCACAGGCCAACTCCACTGCTAATACTCCGGTTTGATTACTCAGAGTGGCTTGAATTCGTTTTTGATAACATCCATAGCCAAACTGAATCATAAATCGAGCATTCAGTTGCTGCCAGGGAATATCACGCGCTTCCGCTTCTTTAACAATGGCTTCTGTACTAGGGCCAAGGGAGGCTTGGGCTTTTAATTCCTTGAGATCTTCAATATCCTGGGTGAGTTCTTCGGCCGGATAGGTTCCCGTATCCACAATACTTTGGCATAGGCGGACAGCGGCTCTTCCTGCATAACGTCCGGCGTGTTCGTTATCATACTCAAAGGCGACTTGAAAAATCCCTGGACTGGAGGTTTCACGGGTGCGACCAAATCCGGCGGTCATTCCCGCTAACTGTTGGAGTTCCAGGGCAACGTGTTCAATAATATGCCCCATTAACGTCCCCCGTTCTACGCGACTGAGAAACCCCCCTCGGACTCCAGGTGAACAGTGATGTTCAACCAAACTCGGGAGAACAGACGTTAAGCCTTCATAGAAGCCTGGAATATCGCAACTATAACGTTCAGTTAATTCTTCTAAATCTAGGCGCATGACAATCAGTTGATGACGTCGGATGCTCCAGTAGTTAGGGCCTCTTAAGGTTTGTATTTTAAGAATTTTCATATCCGTGTGAGTCCGTGATGCAGGAATGTTCCAGGGTAATAGTCCGCTTTATTCAATTTCAAGCTAAGGTGATTTGGAAACTGTTTGCAGTGAACAGTTTTTTTAAAACCCTTGAATGCTGGGAGGTTTGGCCAGTGGGGATTTACAATTTTTGAAAGCTGAACCCTCAAAATCAAATAAAGCAGGGAGCTTGATGAGCCGTAGAGATGCCCCAATCAAAGGGTTTAGCAACACCTTCAACCCGGCTCCTAGGAATTGTTCAAGGGCAGAAATTTTCTGTCCTGACTCCCCTAGGCTATTCCCTCACCTTCAATCCTCAATGGCTTCAGTTAGGATTCCCTTATCGTAATCACCGGGAAAAACCTGGGCAACCTCCCACAGCCAGATTCCGATGTCCACGGTTTACACACTAGGGGTAGAACTCGGACGCCGGGAATGGAAGTTATACTGATCGCCATAGGACAAAATATGTACCCGAAGATTGAATACACTCAGGGGATCAGTCGCTCCCGCATTCACCAGATTGGTGTAGGACATTTCGTGGGTATCCACAATCGTAACAGTTCCTTTCCCCACCACCCGCAATAAACCTTCCGCTTCAAATAAGGCACAGGTATCTTCATCAATGCCAATGCCAATTTTATCGGGATGGGCTGCGATCGCACTGATCAGTCGTGCCATGCGATTGCGGTTGTGGAAGTGTTGATCAACCAGCAATTCAGGTAAAATATCTAAGCCGGTTGCCATGTCCACCAGAGAACGGTTAGGAGATTCGCCACTTCCTCCCCCAGCAATCATGTGATGACCCATAACGGCAGCCCCCGCACTGGTTCCGGCTAAAGCCATTTGGCCTTGTCGGGCGGCAATGCGAATTTTCTCCATCAGCAGGGTATCGGCTAATAAACTATAAAGCCGGAGTTGATCACCGCCTGTCATGAATACCCCAGTACAGGCTTCCAAGTAAGCGTGCCATTTGGGATCTTCACAATGATGACGTTCCCGAATATCAAAAATTTCAATGGATTTTGCCCCCATTTCCTCAAAGATTTTTTGATATCTTTCTCCTTGAATGGCGGGTTCGCGGGAGGCAGAAGGAATGATGGCTAGGTTGGCATTGGAAGCACCAGCCCGATGAAAAAAAGTTTGCAGAATCTCACGTCCATGAACTTTGTCTTCTGCTCCACCAATAATGAGAATAGAGGTTTTAGTTTGTTGGGGAATCATTTGTTCAAGGGCTTGAGATGTCAACTGCTGCATAGTGTATCTCCTAGTCATGAGAATAAGTTCAAGATTAGGGGCATTTGTCACCACCTACGGCTTGTTACCAACAGTTGTTCGATTTGGCTACAATGAGTACAGATCTTTTTGAATTAATCTGTAACTTAGGCCAGCGACCCTCGGCTAGGGTTTCCCCTGATATCCCATAGGACTGTTTCTGACCTCCCTGTAGAGACAGAAACAACCGGATCTCATCCTCAACCCCAGTTGTTTCTGGGGTGAGTGTTCTCCTCCAACAGGAGCAGAGAAACGGGTTTTTAACCGGGATAACCGAGTTGCTCGGCTTTGCCTAAACTCCCCCTGATTGGATAGGGAAATTTCGAGAAAACCGATTTAGGTCGCTTTGTCCAATCAAAAAAAGCTGATCCATTTTAGTATATTTTGATACGAATTAAGAAATATTTAAGTTTATGGACTATCATATAGCATGACATCTCCTGTGCAAGTTTTTGCTTAAAATTTTTTTAGGGTCAGATGATCCACTCGTAAATCTTAAATACTGTGCGTTTTGACATTATTACTCTATTTCCCGACTTTTTTGCCTCTCCCCTGAATTCAGGTCTTTTGGGTAAAGCTTTAGCAAAGCAAATTGCTGATGTCCATTTAGTTAATCCCCGTGATTTTGCATCGGATAAGCATCGCCGGGTGGATGATGAGTCCTATGGGGGTGGTGTGGGAATGGTCTTGAAACCTGAACCAATTTATGCAGCTGTTGAATCCTTATCCCAACTTCCCCGTCGAGAAGTGATTTTCTTAACGCCCCAAGGGGAAAAAATGCACCAAGGGTTATTCCGCAATTTAGCTTTAAATTTTGATCAGATTGTTTTAATTTGTGGGCATTATGAAGGTATCGATGAACGCATTTTGTCCTTAGTGACCCGTGAAGTTTCTTTAGGAGATTTTGTCCTGACTGGAGGCGAAATTCCAGCAATGGCACTGATTAATGGAGTTGTACGATTATTACCGGGAACGGTTGGAAAACAGGAGTCTCTCAAAGCAGAAAGCTTTGAAGATGGGTTACTGGATTACCCTCACTATACTCGACCTGCGGAGTTTCGAGGAATGCGAGTTCCTGATGTTTTATTATCAGGAAATCATCAGAAAATTGAGCAATGGCGAAAACAACAGCAACTTCAGCGCACTCGTGAGCGTCGTCCTGATTTGTGGCAAGATTGGATACAGAGGTCAGAAAGCAAGATTGAGGATGAGGGGACAAGGGGATAAAGAGGATTTTGGTTGTTGGTCAACAACCAAGGGTCAAGCGTCAACAATCAACAGTCAACAGTATGAATTCTGATACACCCGAAGAAGTCATTCGAGCTATTGATTGGGCATTAAGTCAAGGGAATTTTAATCAAGCAAAAACCCTCTGTGCCCAAGCGAGTCAAGATTACCCTAATCATGCAAAAATTCAACGCTATGCTCGAATTTTAGCTTCTCGAAATTTGCCTTTTCATCAACTTGCTCCCAATCCAGATACACCCTTAAATCTTAATTGGGTGATTCAACATCGCCAACATTATCGGGGGAGATGGGTGGCATTAGAAAAAGGGAATTTAATTGCAGATGCGAGTTCTATTGATGAATTATTTGCTCAAGTCGGAAAGGAAAAAATGAAAGATTTATTTTATACAATTATTTATTAATTTCCGACTGAGTTTCGGCAATATTTAACTTAAAATCTCGATTTATTGATATACTTTAAAATATAAAAATACCCTAGATAAAAGAGTGATATTGTTAAGGAGGTTTCACAGCGATAAAGTCTGGGATCAATTGCCTAGTGATTCAATCGGGGCAACCTTATACACAAATTAATTGAGTAATGCTATAATTAATAGTAGAAACTCTCGGATTAATCTCAATCCTTTTATCAGTATTTTGGGCTAACCTTGACGGAGTGTAAGAATTGGCTGTTTTAGTGAGGGAAATGGAGGATTTATCACAAATTTGATAAATTTTGTGATCAGAGCCAATTTCTAGGGATTATTGGACGTTGACTAAGGAATAAGTTGACGGTTAAATTATTCTATCTTTCAGTTTATTAGTGGAAGAAGTTAACTCTGTCTTCTGGTAGAAGGTAAACCTTAATCAGAGAGATACAGTAGTGTTTAGCCAATCAAGAAAAGATAAGGAGAAAATCATGGCGACAGAAAAACGTGGATTTGCTTCCATGGATGAAGAAAAACAACGGGAGATAGCCAGCAAAGGCGGTAAAGCAGCCCATGAGTCAGGCCGCGCTCATGAATTTACTCCTGAAGAGGCCAGAGAAGCGGGTCGCAAAGGTGGTAAAGCAGTCAGCCAAGATCGCGAACACATGGCTGCTATTGGTCGTAAAGGAGGTAAAAATAGCCATAAAAAAGATAATGATAATGAACAAAATAATCAAGATAATGAAGAAAACTCATAATCTGGTTCCATAAAGTTTAATCTCAATTGAGATCAAACTTGGGTGTTTAAAAAAAGCTTCTGTTTGAAATAGTGCTCAAAAACTGGGTTTTTCTTAAGATTAAGCCTAGTTTTTGCCCACTCTACCTGTGTAACAAGTTTTTAGACTCCAACGGAGAAGTCGTGACTCTGTTGGAGTTTAAGCTTTGGCACAAAAGACTTGACATTCTCAGACGGCTTGATTATAGTAGAGTCACCTAGCAATAGGTTTGAGTCGGAAATTGACTTCTGCCTCATTTATCGGAATTAAAGAATATAGCAGTTAACAATGCAGTTAGAACATTAATGATAGGTGCGATCCTTAATGGTTAAGTGTTTTACTCCTATCCCTTGTCTTCTGTATGTTGCCTCTTACTCTGATTCCGATACTTGAGACTTTAGCCAAAACCACTCTCAACTTAGAGTTTGGATTCAATACATTAGCTCTGGTGCTGACAGTATCAGTTTTCGAGTTCTATTTTGGACTTGGAAATGGGGAGTATACTTTAATTCACACCAAGTGTCTGAAGGGTTAGAATTTAAAGCTTTATTAATGCTAGGCATCTAATTCATTAAAATATTAGGAGCCAGGTATGAAAACTTCCTTGGAAATTTTGGCAGTTGGTGTGGCAATTTATGCGGATTTTCAAAATGTTCGGAATTCTCCTGAAGAATTTAAACTTTTGAATACATGGTTAAATCTAAAAGGCCGTATCTTGAAAAAGAAAGGTTATTCTAACTGGAAGAAAGAAAATCAACTATTTGCAGAGGTTATCGCTGAGTCTAGTTTTAAAATAATTCATGTTCCTCACTTAAAAAAAAATGCAGTTGATGATGAAATGATTCAAGATTGCAAACATGATATAATGACAGACAGGAGCATTAGAATTGTAATTTTAATTACAGGGGATAAAGACTTTTTACCCTTAGTTGAGGAGTTGCAACAGTTAGGAATAAAAGTCATATTGATTCATGGTGATAATGTTAGTCAAGCCTTGAAAGGAACTGTTGATGAAGCCTATAATATTAATGAAGTAATCGCCTCTGTTGAACTCGATAAGGCAACTCCAGAACAACTAGATTCTCCTGCTATAATTTCTTACGAAGAAGCTAAAAAATGCTTAATTGAATCGATCCAGACAGTTAAAGCGAGAGGGAAAAAAACGACTCTTGCTTTAATGGGTAATTTAATCAAAGAGCATCCGCAACTTTCAGGGTATAAAAAAATCTCATATTGCAAACCTGATGGAAAGATTGTTTATAATTTCAGTAAATTTGTAGATGCAGTAATTCAGGAGGGAATTATTCAAAAAAATTGCAATGGAGAGTTAACTGTAGTATGAATGTAGAAAAATAGCGATCTCAATCATCCGATATAGAAATCCGCGCCAAGGTTGTAATATTTTATTGTAGGGGCGATGTTAATCCCAACCGTTTTTTCTGTTGGGTTTGGAAACCAAACCCCTACAATATTGAATCACAAATCTTATACGGATTCCTATATAATGATGACAAAATTACCCGAAATCAAAAACGAACAATTACGACTACAAGCTCTCACCCATCGTTCCTATATTAATGAACACCCTAATGCTGGAGAAGACAATGAACGATTAGAATTTTTAGGGGATGCTGTTTTAGGATTTTTAGTGGGAGAATTGCTATTTAAAAAACGTTATCCCGAAGACATGACCAAAATGAGTGAAGCGAATATGACGCGCTTACGGTCAGCGTTAGTCGATGAAAAACAACTTGCTAAATTTGCGATTCAATTTAATTTAGGGGAATTATTACGGTTAGGAAAAGGAGCCATTCGAGATGGGGGACGCACTAACCCAGCGTTACTGAGTGATGCCTTTGAAGCTTATATTGGTGCTTATTATTTAGATACAAATATTGATGCAGTTCGAGATTTTATTCATCCTTTATTTTCGGCGGTTGCGAATGAAATTGTCTTTCCCCAAGCAGAAACAACACCCCAAACCTTAATTGATTGTAAAAACCGTTTTCAACAATGGGCCTTAGCGGAATACGGTGAAAACCCAAAATATTATGTCGTCGGAGAATCTGGGCCAGATCACGCTAAGGAATTTCAGACTGAAGTTCGGGTTAGGGACAAAGTATATGGTTATGGAAAAGGACGCCGAAAACAGGATGCGGAGAAAAGAGCCGCAGAAGTCGCGTTACAAAAGTTGGGTCTGCTTTGATAATCAGTTATCAGTTATCAGTTATCAGTTATCAGTGAGTTTGCGGTTCAAAATCATTGAGCGAGGGTAGAGCTAACGTCCCTCCACTTCCCCGACTTCCCCGACTTCCCCGACTTCTTCTACTCCCTCTGCTCCCCCTGCTTCCCCTGCTTCCCCGACTCCCCCTGCTCTATCTTCCCGTCTTATCTTCATAGACTGTTTTCTATGTCAAGTTTATTGAGTATTGTTTCTTATCAATGTTTGTGATCCAGTGGTTTTGAGTTAACTTAAACAACAAAATTATTGTTTTAGTCGCCGATTTCGCCTCAAATTGCCATATTTAATAAGCAAAAATTATTAAAGCCATAAATTTTAGTCAAAGAAAGTGATGAATGATAAGCTAAACTTGATCACTATATTTAAGAAAAAATAAAAATTTAACACTAAAAGGTAGTGACATATTGGGAAAAAGCTGTTATCTTTATAGATAAGAACAGTCTTAACACGACTTCTTAATTAATTCGGCTCTAGCCAAAGTCACCTTAACGGTAAGGTGATGTTTAATCTAGCTGATTGCCTTTCAGGACAAGCTAGATCCCTTGTGTTCAATGATTTAACTACTACAAAACCTATTTTGTAAGTAGCAACCTATTGTTTTAAAAGCAGGTTGTTAGGAGGGTCTATGTCTCAATTTTCAAACAATTATTCTCGCAGAAAATTTTTAATTACAGCCGGAGTTTCTGCCGCTAGTACCATCTTTTTAAAAGGATGTTTAGGCAACCCACCCGAACCCACTGCTAATACGGGAAGTTCACCCGCAACAACAGCAGTTCCTGTGGCAAATATTAGCCCGGAACAAGCTCCAGAAGTTACCAAAATTAAACTGGGTTTTATTCCTATTGTCGAAGCTGCTCCATTAATTATTGCTAAGGAAAAAGGCTTTTTTGCTAAGTATGGAATGAGTGATGTTGAAATTTCCAAACAAGCAAACTGGGCTTCAGCACGGGATAACGTTACCATTGGGTCAAGTGGGGGTGGAATTGATGGCGGACAATGGCAAATGCCGATGCCCCATTTAATGACAGAAGGCATTATTACCGGGGGCAAAAAGGTTCCCATGTATGTCTTAGCTCAATTAGTAACAAATGGTAATGGTGTTGCTATTTCTAATACCCATTTAGGGAAAGGAATAGGCTTAGATATTAAAGGAGCAGCCGAATATATTCGCAGTTTTCCAAGTACCAGTGGACGCAAATTTAAAGCTGCTTATACTTTCCCCAATGCTAACCAAGATTTTTGGATTCGTTATTGGTTGGCGGCGGGTGGAATAGACCCCGATGTTGATATTGATTTGATCGCAGTTCCTCCCGCAGAAACGGTTCAGGGAATGCGAAATGGAACAATGGATGCCTTTAGTACAGGAGACCCCTGGCCTTATCGAATTGTTAGCGATAATATCGGGTTTATGTCCTGTTTAACCACCGAAGTTTGGCCGTTTCATCCTGAAGAATATTTAGCCATTCGTGCTGACTGGGTTGATAAACATCCCAAAGCAACAAAAGCTCTATTAAAAGGGATAATGGAAGCCCAACAATGGTGTGATAAACCAGAAAATCGAGCCGAATTAGTGACGATTGTTTCTGGGCGGAATTATTTTAATATTCCCAAAGATGTAATTACCCCTCCATTCCAAGGAAACTATCAGATGGGAGATGGAAAACCCGCCATTCAAGACTTTAATAAAGGCCCGTTATATTGGAAAGATCCCATTGGTAATGTTTCCTATCCCTATAAAAGCCATGATTTATGGTTTTTAACTGAAAGCATTCGTTGGGGTTTCCATCAAGGTCAAATTCAAGATATTGCCCAAGCTAAAGCTATTGTTGATAAGGTAAACCGCGAAGATATTTGGCGGGAAGCGGCTCAAGAAGCTGGATTTACAGCTGATATTCCCACTTCAACTTCAAGAGGGGTTGAAAAATTCTTTGATGGAATTACCTTTGATCCAGCAAATCCTGAAGCTTATCTTCAAAGTTTAACTATCAAAAAAGTATAGTGAAAACTTCAGAATTAAGAATAAATCTATAGGAATTATAGATGATTCTTAATTCTTGAAAAGTAAACCTTCCCCATTCTTATTGTAGACTGAAAAACTTTCAAGGAGTTGTAACAAAATGACAAGCGTAGCCAAAAGAAGAGCAAATGGAAATAGCTTTGCTGATAACCTCGGTGAATTTTGGAAAAAGAATGCACAAAATATTATTCTTCCTTTAATAGGAACCCTGGGTTTTTTGATAGTTTGGCAACTTTTATCTCTATCAGGAATTACCCGTTTGCCTGGGCCGTTGAGTGTGGTTACAAATGAACAAACTCGCATTTTATTAATGTATCCTTTTTATGACCGAGGAGGATTAGATAAAGGCTTATTTTGGCAAACCTTAGCCAGTTTAGGACGGGTAGCTCAAGGCTATTCAATTGCTGCCATTGTTGGGATTAGCGTAGGTATTTTAGTCGGAACAAACCCCATATTAGATAAAGCATTAGATCCGTTATTCCAGTTTTTACGAATGGTTGCACCTTTAGCCTGGGTTCCTATTGCCTTAGTTGCCTTTCAACAAAACCAACCCGCCGCTATTTTCGTGATTTTTATTACTTCTGTTTGGCCAATTTTAATTAATACCAAAGAAGGTGTTAAACAAATTCCTGATGATTACAATAACGTTGCTCGTGTGTTGCAATTATCTCGCAAAGAATATTACTTAAATATTCTGTTTCCCTCTGCTTTACCTTACATTTTTACCGGATTAAGAATTGCCATCGGTTTAGCTTGGTTAGCCATTATTGCAGCCGAAATCGTGATGTCTGGTATCGTCGGAATTGGTTTCTTTATCTGGGATGCTTACCAACAAAACTACATCAGTGACATTCTCTTAGCCGTCGTTTATATCGGTGCAGTAGGTTTAATTTTAGACCGAGGCATTGGTTACATTCAACAATTAATTGTTCCCGGTGAAAGAAAGTAAATAACAGCCGTAGGGTGCGTCAGCCCAGCGCACGCACCATTCCAAAATAATTACTTAGGAGTTAACATCATGGCAAAACCTTTAATCGAAGTTGAACAAATTGATAAAGTCTTTCCTTTAGCCGGAGGCGGTCAATATATAGCCCTCAAAGGCATTGATTTACAAATTAAAAAAGGTGAATTTGTTTCCTTAATTGGACACTCAGGTTGCGGAAAATCCACCTTATTAAATATGGTAGCCGGGTTAGATTTACCCTCAGAAGGAATTGTTACCATTGAAGGTCAAAAAATCACCAAACCAGGGCCAGATCGGATGGTGGTGTTTCAAAACTATTCCTTATTACCCTGGCGAACCGTGCGAGAAAATATTGCTTTAGCAGTAGATTCCGTAATGAAGGGATTACCGTTAGCAGAACGGACAAGTATCATCGAAAGCCATATTGATTTAGTCGGCTTACGTCATGCTGTTGATAAATATCCGGCTCAATTATCTGGGGGAATGAAACAACGGGTTGCGATCGCTCGTGCTCTAGCTTTACGCCCGAAATTACTCTTATTAGATGAACCCTTTGGAGCCTTAGACGCCTTAACCCGGGGTAATCTTCAAGAACAATTAATGAAGATTTGCCAAGATAATCAAATCAGTGCCTTAATGGTGACACACGATGTCGATGAAGCGGTTTTATTATCCGACCGAATTGTGATGTTAACTAACGGCCCAGAATCAAAAATCGGACAAATTTTAGATGTCGATATTCCTCGTCCCCGTCAACGGATGCAAGTCGTAGAACACCCCAGTTACTATCGGTTGCGAAGTGAAATGATTTATTTTCTCAATCAACAAAAACTGATCAAAAAAATGCGGGCTAAAAAGAATAAAGTCATTGCCCGTCATGGCTTAGAAAAAATTAATTTAGAACTGGGTTTTGTTCCCCTCACCGCCTGCGCCCCCCTCGCCGTTGCTAAAGAATTAGGATTTTTTGAAAAACACGGTTTAGATGAAGTTCATCTGGTGCGGGAAAGCAGTTGGCGCGGCATTAGTGATGGCATTGCCGGAGGCTATTTAGACGCGGCTCAGATGCCCTCTGGGATGCCTCTGTGGATGACGTTAGGGGGGGATGATGACACCAAGCCCGTAACAGTGATTACATCCCTCACCATGACCCGCAACGGCAACGCCATTACCCTCGCCCGTCGCTTCTATGACCAAGGCATTTACACCTTGGCAGACTTCAAAAAAATGCTATTAAAATCCCCTGGACAGCAACATCGCATGGGGGTTGTCCATCCTAGTTCCATGCACAACCTGTTACTCCGCTATTGGTTGGCTTCGGGAGGGATAGACCCTGACCATGATGTGGAACTGTTGACCATTCCCCCTGCCCAAATGGTGGTGGACTTACAAGGTGGCACTATTGATGGGTTCTGCGTCGGCGAACCTTGGAACCTGCGGGCGATGATGGAAGATGTCGGGTTTACGGTGGCGACGGACTTAGAAATTTGGCCGGGACACCCTGGAAAAGTCTTAGGGGTGCGGGAAGACTGGGCAGCAGCCTATCCCAATACCCATATTGCTTTAGTGAAATCGCTGTTAGAGGCGTCTGCCTATTGTGCTAACCCGGAAAATGCCGATGAAATTCGGGAAATTTTAGCCCAACGGACTTATCTCGGTACTCGCGCCGAATATATTCAGTTGGCTGACCCCAATGATGTGGCTTGCAATCTGGATCAACCCATGCGTCAATATGCCCATCATCAATTTTTTGGCGAAGGCGTCAACCGTCCCAGCCGCACTGAACAACTGTGGCACATGGTTCAAATGGCTCGTTGGGGGCATACTCCCTTCCCCCGCAACTGGGTGGAAATTTTAGAACGTTTATGTGCAGTGGGGGCTTTTAGTACCGCCGCCCGTGAATTAGGACTTTCTGAAATTAGTTATAGTCGCAGCGCTATTCAATTATTTGATGGCACAAAATTTGATACTGAAGATCCCATTGGTTATCTCAATAATTTGAAGATTAAACGGGATTTTACGGTGACAGAAATTGTCTTAGATTATCCCCGGATTAAAGTTGCTTAATTCAACCAATAGAGACGCGCCGTGGCACGTCTCTACAAATACCATTTAAAAATAAGGAAAAATTAACCATGACTACTGTTAAAAATGTGGGTTCTACCTTTGGTAAAAAATTTACTAAAACATCAAAAGTCAAAAATCAGCCTTATTTAGTGTTTGATCACGTTTCTAAGGTTTATCCGACTTCTAAAGGGCCTTACACGGTTTTAAAAGATGTTAATCTCACCATTAGTGAAGGAGAGTTTATTTGCGTGATCGGACATTCTGGTTGCGGAAAGTCTACTTTATTAAATATGGTTTCTGGTTTTAATACTCCTTCCGATGGTCAGGTGACATTACGCTCAAAACCGATTTTAAAACCAGGGCCAGACCGCATGGTGGTGTTTCAAAACTATGCCTTATTACCTTGGCGGACGGTCTTTGAAAATGTTTATTTGGCGGTTAATGCGGTTCATCCCAATAAGTCACAAGTTGAAAAAAATGCCATTGTTCGTGATCATTTAGCTATGGTGGGATTATCAGAAGCGGCCGAGAAAAAACCCCCTCAAATTTCGGGAGGGATGAAACAACGGGCTGCGATCGCACGGGCCTTAGCCATTCGTCCTGAAGTGTTAATTTTAGATGAACCCTTTGGGGCGTTGGATGCTATTACCAAAGAAGAATTGCAGGAAGAATTGTTAAAAATATGGAATGATCATCGCTGTACAGTATTGATGATTACCCATGATATTGATGAGGCATTATTCCTGGCTGATCGCTTAGTGATGATGACAAACGGCCCCTCGGCAACCATTGGCGAAATCTTAGAAATTCCCTTTGAACGTCCTCGCGATCGCACTCAAATTATGGAAGATCCTGAATATTATAACCTCAGAAATTATGCCCTAGATTTCCTCTATCGTCGGTTTGCCCATGATGATGAATAAATAATTTTTGACTACACCCTAAAACCCCAGTTTCTTCAAGAAACCGGGGTTTTAATCTTAGGAAAATTTAAAGCATTTAAGGGCGAGAAAACCTCGCCGATACAGGGGATCTTTAGATGAATTAAAATGTCATTTTCTTTCCGAACTCTAACTGATTTCATCCCATTTTAACTAAATCTCCATGATGATTTCCGAGCAACGTTCCATTCTGTAAAGCCAGGGTTCCTAATAAGGGAACATGATTACTATTTTCTAATAAAAATTTTAAAAAAGTTTCTGCAATAATAGACAGTTGTTTTCCTTCTAAATGAGTCACATACCACCGCAGATGAATCGGAAAATGTTGTACATCTAAAATAGTCAGTTCCCCCATTAACTGTTCTGCAATCAGAGTATGTTGAGACAGAACTGAAAGCCCTAAACCTCCTGCTATCGCTTGTTTAATGGCTTCATTACTCCCTAATTCTAAACGAACTTTTACCCCAACTTTATACCGTTCAAATAGCTTTTGAACCGATTGTCGTGTTCCTGAACCTTGTTCTCGCATAATAAAGGGTTCTCCCGCTAAAGATTTAATCGGAATATTCTTTTCTCCCGCTAAAGGATGATCTTGTCGGGATACAACAACTAAGGGATTATCTAAAAACGGTTGACTGGATAATGCTAAATCTTCAGGAGGTTGACTCAGGATATACAAATCATCTTGATTGTCTTGCATTCGTTGAATTAAGGTAGCATGATTAGTCACCTGTAAAGCAATATCAATCCCTGGATATTGTTGACAAAAATGCCCTAACACTCTGGGGACGAAATATTTAGCCGTTGAGACGACTCCTAACCGCAAGCGACCTTGTTTTGTTCCTTTTAATGAAGCCACTTGCATTTCTAAATTATCCAACCGTTCAAAAATATCTTGACAAGTAGATAGCAATGCTTCTCCGGCTTCAGTCAGATACAGTTGCTTGCCAATTTGTTCAAATAATGGTAAACCAATGGTTTGAGTGAGTTGTTTAACTTGAGTTGAAACCGTTGGCTGTGTAATCATCATTTCTTCGGCAGCCTTCGTAAAGCTACTATGACGCGCCACGGCCTCAAATACTTTCAGTTGATGTAAGGTTGCCTGCATCAAGAGTCTATCCCTCCTTGAGTCATTAGGGTTATGAAATAAAAGCTTTGCAACGTTTCTCTCTTTTCTATTATAGATATAAATCAATAAAATTATCGTTTAACATTAAAAAAAAACTATATAACTAAAAGTTATCTAACACTGAGAGTCGATGCTCACTGAGGGAAAACCATTCTACCGCTTTTGGCTTTTTCTCCATGAGGGGTATTGAAAATACGGAAAATTGAGTTATAATCAAATATAGTCTGAAAAAAAGCTGCGGGCGTAATTCAGTGGTAGAATGTCACCTTCCCAAGGTGAACGTCAGGGGTTCGAGTCCCCTCGTCCGCTTAAGCTGTAATACTCTCACTGTACGACGTTCACCTTAAGAACGTAACATTTTTACCACTGAATCACTCAATCATCACTCAACATACTGTTAGTGTAACGGGTTGGATGAGTGACAACACTTTATAGTTATATAGATAATACTTATAGCTGTTAGAGCGATCGCTTAACTTTTGCTTATAATCCGTAAATAGACGATATTTATAAGCCATATCACCTTCACCCTTACCTTGCCTGTTAGAGTCGATAGAAGCGTTACCACTTCTACCTCTCCTTCAGAACCGTGCGTGAGACTTTCACCTCACACGGCTCCTTGATAATTCCACCTTTGTTATAGGTACGATTCAAAACGGGTTATTGTCATGATTCTTGATTAAAGAACCGTCGTGGGCCGTTTTTATGTCGTGACAATGTTTGTGTAGAAGTTGCAGATTATCATAAGTGTCTTTTCCACCTAATGATGTTGGTTTAATATGATCAACCTCTACAATGTCTGTACTTGTGAAATACAGACCACAGTCAGGACAAATACCCTTTTGTTTCTTGATTAATTTAGAAACCCTGTTAGGAGTTTCAGGATATTTGCCTCTTCGTTTACTCCAATAAGTCCAGTTGCCATCATACGGACTAGCTTCGCTTTTAACCTTTGTATGCCTTACGATTGGCGTACTAGCGTGAGTGATTAATTCTAATCCGTCTTCTGTACTGAAACACCAATTTTTGTTGCCTACTGTTCTCCAGTATTTATCTTTATTGATGTCCCCTTTTCCCCTTGTTCTTGCCCATGTTCTCAACTTATCATAAGTTAGATGATCAACTTGTGAGAAAGTTTTTTTACTAGCAACTGTTGAGTAATAGTTTGACCACCCTTTAATTATTGGGTTTAGCTTACTAATTAAAGTAGCTTGTGGGGCGGTCGTATAAGTATCTATTACTTCAGCTATCTTGATAAGATGAGTTTTGATTTTGGTTTTTGAGGGTGTGATTATTGTTTTAAAACCTAGTGGAATTCCTTTGGAATTATTGGCACTTCTGTAGTTACCTACTTCGTGTTGTTGTATATGGAATCCTAAAAAATTAAACCCAACTTTTCCGTCAATTTCATTGAGGGTGTGGGTTATTTTTGTTTTACTGGGTTTTAATTCCAATCCCATATCACTCAACCATTCAGCGATTATCTCTTGACACTTTCTGACAACGTTTACATCCTCATGGATTATCACAAAGTCATCAGCGTAACGGATTAAACTAAGGGCATTACGGTTATTTTGTTTATGTCCTTTTAGAGTTTCTGCATATTGCTTGACTCTTTCTTCCATACCATGTAAGGCAATATTTGCAAGTAGAGGTGAAATCACCCCCCCTTGTGGTGTTCCCTCATGGGCAGGAAAAAGTTGTTTTCCGACGCAGTACCCTGCTTTGAGCCACACTTGAATTTGACGGCTTAAAGTGGGGTATGTATGTATTTTGGAGATTAACACTTGATGGTCTATACGATCAAAGCATTTTGAGATATCAGCATCAAGCACATATTTGGCTTTTTGATGGATGCTATTGAATATTGCTTCGATTGCATCGTGGCAGGAACGTCCTGGTCTGAAACCGTAACTGTTAGGTTCAAATTTAGCCTCCCATTCGGGTTCTAATGCTAGTTTGACTAACGCTTGTAATGCACGGTCGTCTATTGTGGGTATTCCCAATGGACGAGTTTCAGTTGTTCCCGGTTTGGGTATCATTACTCTACGAGTAGGTTTAACCTTACCTGTTAACTTTAATCGTCCTACAAGGCTCATCCGTTGTTTTGGGGTCAGAGATTTAACTCCGTCCACTCCTGCGGTATTTTTGCCTTGATTGTCCTGTGTTACCCGACGTACAGCGATACATTTTGCTGACCAAGACCTAATCAGGGTCTTCTGAAGTTTGCGAACTGCTTTAACATCGCCTCGTTCACTCGCTCGAAATATGCGCTTTTGCAACTTGAAAGTCACCCGTTCTAGCTTGCGCCAGTTGATGTCTTTCCACTCCACCGTCTGATTTTTGTTCAGCGTTTTAGATTTATTCATTGCTACTTGTTCTATTTCTTTGGAATTACCGAGTATCTGTCAGCATATCCCTTGCATTACCAAGGGCATTCGCTTTTGATACCATCCCTCCCCTAATTACCATTCGTTAGCTACTTACTGGTTATCGACCTTTTACCAGAGATAATTAGGGGTTACTTCGTTCCGATTACACATTTGTTTGAAGTCTTTAGCGTGATGCTATCCACCGGGTTTATTGGGCGGTGCTTATAAGTCGGATTATCAACCGCTTATGCCCTAATCCTTGCCTTTTGGCTTGGTGTTTATCAAGTTTTATCTTGAATTTAGCCCATTACACCATTTCTGTTAACGATGGTTCAAACGCATCTTTGCTTTCGCTACACATGGACTTCTTGCTCGATAGTTACCAGATTTGGCTACCAGTAGTTCTACCTTTTAACCCCGCTTTAGTCTGTTAGTTGCTACTTAAGCAGACTAGGGGTTATGCTTTCACCTCAGCACTTGAGGGATGGGACTTAATTCACAGAATTTCACCCATAAATGTAATTAGTTATCTCTAACTACCTAGGTAGCTAGGCTAACCGTCCCATAAGCTTTTTGGCTTATTTTAGGTTAAACGAATCGCACGATAACTTTCAGATTTACTTCCAGTTGTATGTACTTAGGGAAGTAAGCAAAACTTTTAGACGAACGGTAAAAAAATATGAGTGAACCGCAAGTGAACCGTAAGCTTGAGAACTTAGAGAAGGGTAGGGTTAAGCGCTATGTAGGGGATGAGGAGAAGGTAAGGACTACATTAAGCTTAAGCAAGTCTACACGAGAGTATCTGAGTCAGTACGGCAATGGTATGTCAGAAACGATTGAGTATCTGGTATGGGTACACAGTAAGGGTAAGGCTGGACTGGTTACAGATAAGTTTGAGATGTTAAAGGATAGGTAATAAAAAAATTTACTGAGTAAAATTTACTCAGTAAAAATAGAAATCACAAAACAGAAAAACAAACTGAATAACTTATTTTATTGAATCAGTGTTACATTGATAGAATAGTTAACACTAAACAGGGAATAATTATATGCCTAACTATAATCCCAACACTGAAGGACTAACTCAATCAAAGTGGGTTAATAAACCTGTGAAAGTTTACCGTCTACCTGAACCGATAGCAGATGATGTCCTAGCCTATGCTCATAAATTGGACAAAGGGGAGAATGATCGCTCTACTGTTGAATTGGACACCGCCATAAAAATGTTGACTCAATCGTTAACCCTACCCGCCAACAAAGGGGGCGCGATTAAAACGGGAATCAAAAAGGCACTGGAGATACTAGCCAAAGGCTGACCCCCAAAATTAAACCCATTCACTCACCCACTGACGTTAAATCAGTGGGTTTTTTTGTCACGGGGGTTGTGTAAAATACTGGGAGGGGTTGTGTAAACGCCGTAAAGCTTACCTGGTAATCATTTCAGGCATTTACAGGTCAGATTAACTTTTGAGGATGTGTAGGGGGTTGTGTAGGGTTCAAAATATTACTGTATAAGGGTTTCAGGATAGCTTACACAACCTACACATCATTTTTCCCTAAAATTTTTGAAAAACGGGTAAGGGTATCTATCTGGTAGTCCTAAGTGGACATTGACAGAGGTATAGGTAATGAAAAATTTATTTTTTTAGCAAAAAGGCTGTGTAAGCTGTGTAACGAATGGTGGAAGTATTGATATATAAGGATTAGAGGCTTACACAACCCCTTACACAACCCCTTAGTTGAGGTTTGACACAAAAACACTAAAACTCCCTTGCTACAAGGGTTACACGTCTACACAACCCCTTACACAACCCCCCATAAAAATAACCCACCGATTGTTAGTCAGTGGGTTTTAGTGTTTTGGGTGAGTGGGTTAGTTTTTTGTTTCGGATTCTGCATTCTTTACTACTTCCTGTAGCAGGGTAACTATCAGGTTAGACAATGACCTGTTTTCCCTTTTCGCCCGTTTAACCAACGCCTCTTTTAGTTCATCAGGCATATAGACCATTGTTTTAGAAAGGTTTGTTGGCACAGCCTTGACGGATTGAGTAAAAGTCATACTTTACAACTCTATATTAATATCCTACAATTTCATAGTAACACAGTGTTAACACTTTATAAATACTGTGCTATACTCAAAAGCAAAGTAAAACCCACTGGTATCAGTCGCCAAACTCTCACCAGTGGGTACTCACCCCTAACCACTTAGGAGCTATTAAATTATGACACTTGCAGAACTCAAGGCTAAAGCCACTGAGTTAGGTCTAACGACCGACGAAGTACGTCAACACGGTTCACTCGCTAAAAAAGCGACATGGGAAACGGCCATTGCAGCGACGGAAAAAGCTATTGCTGAAAAGAGCCTAGATACTAAGGGCATTTACCAAACAGAAGCCTATCGGGTAGACAAGTTTTACGGAACTGGATTTAAAATCTTTTCCTTTGCGAATAACTTCTATATTCAGTTTGAGGAAGAAGGCGGCGATTGGAGTAGTCATTCAATAACTGAGGCGATAGCTAAGGCTAACAAACTGCAAGCCGCCAAACTGGGGAAGCCTACCGACAACCCCATTGGTCAGACAGAATCCGATTTATCTAAAGATATCGCTGAAACCGTGAATCAGCCTACTACTGAAGAGTTACCCTTTGAACCTACCCATACCTTAATTGACGGTAAATGGGTTGAGATTGAAAACAAACCCGTTTCTAACAGTATTACAGCGAGTCAATCCTTTCCTATTCTCCCGTTTACCTTTACCCCTACTAAACCCTGTAAACCTGATAATTCTGGTTATTTAATTTTTGATGAAAAACTGGGTAACTGGGTTAAGGAAAAACCGAGTGAATCATCTACCCCATACCGTGACAAGTTAATCGCGAAAATGTCGGGTTATGTGGATAACGGGGTAACTTTAAGCGCTTTAGAAGAAATGCAGAAAGACCCACCTGATGAACATACCGCAGCGATCTATTTAGGGTTACTAGAGGAATCAGAGCGGATGTTATTTGAGGCGTTAGCAGCATGAAACCTACTGGAATCATTGACTACTTATCTCCTTGGTTTATCCCGTTATTCTGTTTCCTCGCTGGGTACTTTCTCAATACAGTTATTGAAGTAAAGATTGCCCCTATAACAACCTTTGAACGGTTAAGTTAATTGTGGCTAGATTAAGTTATCAGTTATCAGTGTAACACTCATTCAGTAAGAGTTTACACAAATATTAGAATTCTTTAAAGGTGATGATTTTAACGGGGGTAATATCGCTCCTGTAGACGGTAAGCACTCAAATTTAGATGCTAATTCTGTTCACTCAAAATCTGCTCAAAATGCTATTACTCCAGATTCTCCTGGTAGCTGGAAAAGTTATCGCGCTGTACCCGTTGTAGAAGAAGCACGCGCGTTTACCGAGGAAGAGGCTGACGCATTAACTGAGTTAGAAAAAGATACCCGACGTAAACGTAAAGCGTCTAAACGTGCTTACGATAAACTGCAAAAAATTGGTAATCATCAAACTGCAATTAATCGTCATCATGAGACTTACCGACGAAATGAGGGACGGAATGAGCGCCGAATTCAAGGGTATAAAAGCACTAGCGCAAAATACCTTCATTCCTTACGACCTGAGTATGCTCAACTCGGACAAAGCTTGCAAAAAGCAGAACAGTTGGCAGACCAAGCTATTAACAATTTGATGTCTCAACTGTAGTCTTTTCTGTTTTTATTCAATGAATTTTATTGAATAGATTTAGAAATTATAAACCCGTCCTCTTAGACTCAGGACGGGTAAGGGTAATCCATTAAATATCACAAAGGATTGTAACATGATCGTAGCACAAATTGAGCGACAAAAGATTGACTTTTTACTACCAATAAATATTCCGATGCCTGAGTACCGTATCGGTCAACTGGTAGAAGCTTATGCTTTAGCAGATTGGTCTAACCCTAACGTGTATGCTTGGTTCCCTGGACGGGTAACGGGTATGGCTTACGTTACCGATAACAGACCTGAACCTGTTTGGGAGTATCAAGTAAAGTTTCTCAACTCATCATCTGATATTGACGAATGGTTTATAGACAGTGAACTCTGGCTACTAGAGGATTGTTAAGGTGATTCAACTTTATCGTATTACCGGGTTCCTTTTGTTAGTAGCTAGTACCGCAAGCTTAATCAGTTTACTAGCGTTATTAGTTAACCAATTAAAGGAACCTTTTTTTGTTCTTTCGCTTATCATTTCAATCGGTTTAGGTGTTACGGGTACGGTTATCTATTATCGTAAAACCGACAATAAATAATGGGTTTTAGGCTTACTTTTTGTTGTTGGTTTAGCTACTGCTTTATTAGTAGGGGGGTTAATTCAATGGGTTACTCAGTAATCAATCCATCTACCAACATAGAAGCGATTAAACAAAATTGGAAGTTAAACCACGTTATCAACTTATTCCTGTTAACTACGTCGCTCCCTTTCTGGTTTTTTGCTCCATTCCTTACCCGTGATGTAAACGCTAACGGTTGGCATAAGTTTTTTAGGTTCAGTTCTATTACCTACGCGATAGTCGCAAGCGGTACGTCACTCTACCTAACGACTCAACTCGGTAAACTAAAACCCAAAATTGATGCAATCAATAAACGTGAGCAAGCTGAATTTAAACACAGTTTAGCGAGTGATTTATATTTAGCTCAAAGTACGAATACCGCTATCGCACAATATCTGATTGCTGATAGGAGTAGTTCACTGAGTTCAGAACAAGCTGTTGAGAATTAACTCCTGAACGATAGCGTTCATCAGGGTTCTAGCGAAAATGTAGACTCAGTTCAGAACAGTTCAGAACTCCTGAACAAGTCAGTTCAAGCGGTTCAGAACAGTTCAGCCGATGAACTCTCACCTTTAGCTGTAGAACATTTTGAGGATGTACTGGATGCCTTAGAAGATGGATTGAGTGACTCCCATATCATTAAAAACGTGATGGGATTTAAAAACTACCGTTACAAGGAAGGTAAAAACGTATTAAATGAAATAAAGCGTTTTATTGATTTAGACGATTAAACGTTTTTTACTAAAACCCGTTAATTAGTTTTTTATTAAAATCCGTTAACGGGTTATTCCCTCAAAAAATACCGTAATTACCCGATGAATAATTTAAACCTGGTAATGGGTAGGGTTAACAAGAGTGTAGTAGGAAACCTTAAAGGTTTCCGTTATGGTTCCGTAAGTTTCCGTCCTGTACCGAAAGCAGAAATTAAAACGGAAACCCTAGGGTTTACCTGTTCAAAAATAAATATTTTTCTTGTTGAAATTTTCTCGATAGGTATGCTATTTTCAGAGAATACCCTCTACAAACGCAAAAAGAGGCAACCCCGTAAAAGTTACCTCTAAGAAGGTATGAATAAAAATTCACATAAAATCACATAAAATCAATGTTAAAAACCGATATGAGCAATTATAGTACAACTCACCAAAATACGCAACAGGCTAAAAAAGTTGTTGGTAATCTCACTGGCAAGCACTACAACTATTTAAGGTTTGACCGGAAGATACCGAGACACTGGGTAGTCGCTAATTTTGAGAGTATCACCCAGAAAAAAGCTAAAGAGATGGGTTTTAGCGCGCCGTCCGATGGCATTCTGTTAAAGTCAGCGTTACCAAGCCTACAGAATCAGTTTAGACCGGACAATCCAAAAGTAGAGAAAAGAACGGACGGTACAGAACGGGCTACCAAGTACGTCACCCCGTATGGTTGTGAAATTGATGCAATGTTACCCAATCATCCTGAATACCCTAACTTCTGGCTTCATGGAGATGAGCTTAAAAAACATTGTTGGTCTATTGATGACCGATTCTACATTCTCATTACAGAAGGGTTTATTGATGCCTNATCCATTACCCTATCCCCCTTCTAGCTACCCATCTGGTTTATTTTCTAATTTTACTCCTCGGAGACTGACAGAAGAGGGATATCTTATCAAGTACAAGTCGGATTATAAGCTTAAGGTTTTTGGAACTCAAATCAACTTAAAAACCTGATTGAGGCACAAAATAAAAAGGGGGAACTAACCCCCTTTGAATCACCGTTACACTGATAGAATATTAATTGGGTTAATCATCTAACTGGTAGATGATTTTTAACATTGCCTTAACCGATGGATCATTTAAATCAAAGCCAGATGATTCAAGTTGAGTTTTAACGATGTCTAAAGTTAACGGTGTTTTTTTATTAACACTGTTTATAATATTTAACTCAGTTTTAAGGTTTCTACGCTTTTTGTATGTACCTTGGTTAGTGGTTTCTGAATGACCCATTAATCGACTTCTAACAGATGTGTTTATTCCACACATTTCTAATAACTGATTATATAAATGTCTAAAAGCATATTTTTGCGTTATCGGACATTTATAACTTTTCATTCTCATATCATATAGATGATCAAAGCCAGAAGCTATAGTTTCAGGTTTACTGTCAGGTTTGGGGCTGTAAATTGGTAGTAACGGATCTGTGATTTTTAATTCTTCCCATAAATGCTTTAAGGGTACTGGATTAATAACTCTAAAACCTGTTTTAGTTGACGTACCAAAATAAGTAAACTCACCGACTACAATTGTACATTCTGGGTTATTAACGCTATCAGTTATTGGATGTATCGTTACTCCATCTTTTGTATACGGTTTATCTAAGTTTAAACTGGCTGCAATTTCTGACGGTCTTAACCCGTATAAAACACACATAGCAGAAACCCATAGCCATGATTTTTTACTTAGTTTTCTATCTTCCCTGTCTAAAAATTCAATACTGCTATACGCTTCTTTGTACCAGCTTAAAAACTCATCTAAACTTATTGATTGCTTTTCTTTAAACTTAGTTTGAGTAGCATTAACGCTTTTTATCTGCTTAAGTAGTTTAGTGTTGTTAGGGGTTAATTCAGCTATTGCTAACATCGTGGTTTTAGCATCTTTAAAACTTTTAGTTCCTTGCTCTAAAGTAAACCAGATATTTTTTAACTCTTCCCAAGTTGGGTATGTGTCCCAGTTTGGGAACATATCAAAAATAACACCATACTGTCTTCTAAAACTTGCGATATCTGATGCCCCTCCTGGTTTATTAATATCTCTCTCTCGTTTTCTTCCTGTGTTACGGTGTCTACCTTTGAAAAAGTTATCCTCTATTTGCTTGAATATCTCCCGATAAGTTACGAGATCGTTCTCAATAATATTTTTATCTATTATCTCTACTCCATACCAGTTCCAAAAGTCAGATGATGTTGTAAACCGCTTTAAAGCTTCAGCTACCTTGTAGGCTTTGTCTACAGCATCTAGGATACCCTTCTCGGTAAACGTCACATTACAAGCTCTACTTGTTCTCTTGCTAGTAGAAGGGTCTATGAATTGAAGGAATAATAGTCTGTTATCATGCAGCTTAAGGCTAACCCCTTTAGGACATTCCTTCCTTTTGCGGTTGTAGAATGTGATTAGATCGCTTAATTGGTTGTATGTACCGTTACTCATTATTTGCTCATCCTTTAACCGGGGTTTGGTATTGAGCAACTCTAAGTAACGCAGTTATAGGGGTTGTAGCTTAGTTGGTGGGTTCGAGTCCCCTCGTCCGCTTCACTTCGCTAACCTCATGAATGGAATATTCTCTAACTGAATTACACCCACATCTTTATAACGGATCTAGCGTTAATAATTCACAGTTCAGGGGAGCGAATGAATATTTATGATGATTAAAGGAACTACGAAACTATTAGGGGTGATTGGTTATCCCATTGAACATTCGCTTTCTCCGGTGATGCAGAATGCGGCGATCGCCCATTTGGGTGTAGATTATGTTTACCTTCCTTTTGCCATTTCCCCCCCTAATTTAAAAACCGCTCTTGAAGGATTTGCCACCATTGGTGTACAAGGATTTAATGTGACAATTCCTCACAAACAGGCAATTTTACCCTTTTTATCCGAGGTGACAACCTTGGCCCAATCCGTGGGCGCGGTGAATACGGTTTGGTGTACTCATAACGGTTGGAGTGGTACAAATACCGATGTTGTAGGGTTTCTTACGCCCTTAGAAGTGTATCATCAACANCCCTGTTCCCTGTTCCCTGTTCCCTGTTCCCTGTTCCCTTTTGAGCAGAAATTTTGGATACAAATCAAATAGGATTGCTATATTACTTCTTACTTAATGATGACTATTGATCGCGCCGATAAAACCCAAGGATCTCGACAAATTCCCCTGAGATTAGTGTTAATTGTCCCCTTTGTCCTGCAAATTGTAGGCGCAGTGGGATTAGTTGGTTTTCTCTCCTATCGTAGTGGACAAAAAGCGGTGGAAGATATGGCAACATCTTTGATGTTAGAAATCGGCGATCGCATTGAACAAAACTTAAACAGCTATCTTAATGCACCCGAACAAGTTGCTCAAACGAATGCTTCTCTCATCCGTCAAGGAATTTTAGATTACCAAAATTTACCCAGACTAAAAACACACTTTGCCCAACAATTACAAATTTTTTCTAGTGTTAGTAATGTATTAATTTCTAACGAACGGAAAGACTTTTTAGAAGTTTTACGGCATACATCCGATCAACTGACTGTTAGAATTTTGAATACTTCAAAAAGTAAAAACTTCTATCGTTACCGAGCAGATATCACAGGGAAAACCCATCAGTTACTACAGATTAGAACCGATTATAATCCCCATAATGACCCACCCGGAGGTAAGCCTTGGTACGTTACGGCACGGGAAACCAAGATGGGAAATTGGGGCATTTTTGTCAGTTTATCACAGGGAAAAGATCATCCAGTTCTGGTCGTTTCCTATACCCTACCATTTTATAATAACGGCGGAGAATTTCAAGGGGTGGTTAGTGCAGGTATATATCTGATTCAGTTTGGAGATTTTCTCCAACATCTAAAAATTGGGAACACAGGCAAAGCATTTTTAATAGATAAACAAGGGCAAATGATTGCCAATTCTATTAATGAAGTCCCATTTATAACGACCGCTAAAAGTGAATTATCCCAAAATGTTAATGCGAATTCCCGGCGATTAAAAGCAACAGCTAGTAATAATCAACTGATTCGATTAACCTCTCAATATTTAACAGATCACTTTAAATTACAAGATATTCAAAAAATTCAAAAATTTAATTTATCAATTGATGGTCAGAAATATTTTGTGCAGGTTTTTCCGGTAAACAAACAAAATTTAAGCTGGCTAACCGTTATTGTTATTCCTGAATCTGACTTCATGGAACATATTCAGGAAAATGCCCATTTGACAATTGTATTATGTGGTCTAACTCTTGCTATTGCCACAATCATTGGTATTCTGACTGCTCGATGGATTACTAAACCGATTTTACAATTAACTCAAGCCAGTGAGGATTTAGCATTAGGGGAATGGCAAAACTTTGACCAAGACAATGAGCTAATAGAAGCTAAAAGTGTTACAGAAATATCAACTCTAGCTAAATCTTTTAAGATTATGGCTCATCAGTTACAAACTGCTTTTGAAACCTTAGAAAATCGAGTTCAAGAAAGAACAGCAGAGTTAGTGATTGCTAAAGAAAAAGCGGAAATAGCCAATCAAGCGAAAAGTGCTTTTATTGCGAATATGAGCCATGAATTGCGAAGTCCACTTAATGCTATTTTAGGTTTTTCGCAGTTAATGTTACGTACCCCAAATTTACCTTATGAAGAATATGAAAATGCGGCAATTATTCAAAGAAGTGGGGAATATTTATTAAGTTTAATTAATAATGTCTTAGATTTTGCTAAGATTGAAGCTGGTAAAACTACTCTAAATAAAAAGGATTTTGATCTCTATCAATTGTTAGATGATTTAGAAGATTTGTTATATTTAAGGGCGATTAATGCCAGGTTAGAATTAATCTTTGATCGCGGTAAAAACTTGCCTCATTATATTTATACAGATGGCATAAAATTACGACAAATTTTGCTGAATTTATTAGGAAATGCTATTAAATTTACTGTCAAAGGTGAGGTCATTCTAACCATTAATGCCACAAAAAATAAAGAAAATGAAAACTATATTTTAAATTTTACGATTAGGGATACAGGTGTGGGTATTTCTCCATCAGAAATCACTAAATTATTTGAAGCTTTTAGTCAAACAGAATCAGGACGAGAAGCACAAGAAGGAACCGGGTTAGGATTAGCTATTAGTCGTCAATTTGTGCAGTTAATGGGGGGAGATATTACTGTTGAAAGTGAATTAGGAAAAGGGACAACTTTTAAATTTTTCCTTGAGGTACAATTAGGCAAAGAAATACACAGTAGTGAGGGAGAAACACGGCAGGTTTTAGCCCTTGTACCGAATCAACCGACTTACAAAATCTTGACAGTAGATGATAAACCGATTAACCGACAATTATTGATTAAATTACTCACACCTTTAGGATTTGAGGTGAAACAAGCCAGTAATGGACAAGAAGCTATAGAAATTTGGCAACAATGGCAACCTCACTTAATTTTTATGGATATGAGAATGCCTATCATGGATGGTTATGAAGCCACTAAATATATTAAATCAACAACTCAAGGTAATGCAACCGCGATTATTGCTTTAACTGCGAGTGTTTTAGAAGAAGAAAAAGCGATTACTCTGTCGGCTGGCTGTGACGATTTTATGCGTAAACCCTTTAAAGAATATACCATTTTTGAAACTTTAACCAAGCATTTAGGAATCAAATATATTTATAAAAATAGGACAGATGGCAAGAGTCAAACAGGAGGAATAATTAATGAATTACCCCGACTCACTACAGAACAATTCCAAATAATGCCCCAAGAATGGGTACTGAGATTATATCAAGCCGTTCTGGAAGCAGATGAGCAGCAAATCATGAGATTAATCTTAGAAATTCCCGAAACTGAAACTTCTTTTGCTAAAAGCTTGACTAAACTGGTGCGTCAATTCCAATTTGAGCAAATTATTGATTTAATAGAACCTCTTGTTGGGGATTCTAATTAATTAGACAAATAAGTATTTATACTATAGATCTAGCGAATTTATGTAGTACAGTCTGTTGCTCTTTTGAAGTGCGGAATCTGGGATATAATTCAGTTAATGTTATTCATGCGATCGCAGAGGCAAATATATGTTCAAAAATATTGCGGCGGATGCTTTGGGTATAAGTGATATTGGTGCTGTCATCAAACCCGCAGACTATAACAAAGTAGATACCGATGATTATATCATCCATGAAGAAGGGGAAAAAATCTATTTTCTAATTAAGTCAAAAACCGATGAATATTGCTTTACTAATCGCGCTTTGATTCATCTGGATGGTACTTCTGCTATGAGCAAAAAACGCTTGCTTCACCGCTATAATTACAGTCACCATATTATTAAAAATGTGAAGCTGGAAACGGCGGGAACTTTGGATATGGACATTGAAATTAAATTTACGATGGGTGAGTATTCCTATTCTATTGATGTTGGTAAAGCTTTTATTGAAAAACTTAAAGACTTGTATAAAGCATTAATTAAAATTTCAGAAATTCAACAGGAAAACGCGATTCATTATGAATATGCTAAAACCAGCTTAAATACAGCAACAAACGCCGTTAACCGTTCGACAACTACCTCCGCTTTAGAAGAACAATTTAAAGCCATTAACCAGTATGCTTTTCAGTGGCTCGAACAAGCTCATAAAACTTATGTTCGGAAAGAATTTGGCGATATTTTTGAGAAATTTATTAACACTTAAAGTCAGCATGAGTTATTATTAGTTTGTTGTTACATTTAGCGCAATGTAAGATAACAATAACGTGCAACAACAAGCCTGAATAGAAGTTGAGAGCAGAGGAACGCCATCTTGATACAAAACTTGATGATGGCGTTGATGCTCTTGCTGTCAATGAAAGCAGCAATAATTATCTAAATCACCACGATCCTTATATTTTAATTAATAAACCTTTGTCTATTCTCTGTTATCCTCTATGGTATTATAATAAAAGCTATTAATTCTAGTGTCAAGATAAATTGTATCATTTATAACTCAAAGGAAAATTAAATATTGTGGGAACTCGAATTAAGAACTTACAAGTAACAAGAGTCGTGGATGGAGACACTATCAAAGTGTTACTCAATGATAAGCGGGAATTTTTAAGACTCGATTGTGTCGATACGGAAGAAATACTCAACCATGATTCTAAACCTCGAACTAATGCCGGAATTGCTGCGGCAGAAATGGCACAACAATATTTTACAAATGAACATGGTTTTTTAACCCAAGTTGATATTGAATTTGATGGCAATGAACCCGCAGAAGTCTGTTTAGAAAAATATCGAGATCATCACGGACGATTAATTTGTTATGTTCATAAATATGGGGAAAACTTTAATTTAAAATTAATTAAGGAAGGGTGGAGTCCTTATTATATTAAATATGGATATTCTCGCTTATATCATCAAGAAATGATGGAAGCTGAAGCCGAAGCCCAAGCTTATAATCGCATGATTTGGAATCCTCAAACCAATGAACACAGTGGGTTTAGAAACTATACAATTTTAATGCCTTGGTGGTCATTAAGAGCTTCAATTGTAGATGATTTTCGTCGCTATGGACAACCCAATGGCGTGTTATCCGTGCGTTTAGATTATCCTAAAATTTTACTCGCCGCCATGAAACAACAATGGGTGACTATTTTCTGTGATTTACAGGAGGGAATTACCAAATGGATCGGGAATAGTGCTATTATTCATACGGGAACAAAAGACCACAATTTGAAATTATGGATTCCTGAAGCCACCGATGGAAAATATGCTCCCCTCGTTTATTTAATTAATAAACGATATACCGGGTTAGGACGCGGCTATATTTATGTCAGTGGACAGGTGACGATGTATCGAGATAAACCCGAAATCACGTTAACCAGTTTGCAACAATTATCGGATTTTTGTCCGATTTTTCAGACCGCAAGTTCGACAAATTCCCCGACTTTCATTTACAATAAAACCCAGACCTGATGAGGATAAAATCATGGCAAATCCCCCCAAAATTCTCGCGTTTGCTGGCAGTGCTAAGGAAGCCTCCTTTAATAAAAAGTTAGTTCAAATTGCCGCAGCCGGGGCAAAAGCAGCCGGGGCAGAAGTGACTTATATTGATTTGCGGAATTTACCGATGCCCTTATTTGATGAAGATTTAGAAGCGCAACAAGGAATTCCCGCAACTGTTCGTGAATTTAAAGATTTAATGTTAGCTCACCAAGGCTTATTAATTGCCTGTCCTGAGTATAATAGTTCAATTACACCCTTATTAAAAAACGCCATTGATTGGGCATCTCGTCCTGAACCTAATTTACCCGGATTAGCTTGTTTTAACAATAAAGTTGCAGCCCTTATGAGTGCATCTCCTGGGGGGTTTGGAGGAATGCGGGGATTAGTTCATGTTCGGGCAATTTTAGAAAGTATTGGGGTGTTAGTTATTCCTGAACAACGTTCAATTTCTAAGGCGTTTGAAACCTTTAATGAAGATGGCAATTTGAAAGATTCCCAACAACAGCAGGATGTTGAAAATTTAGGGGCAAAAGTAGCAAGTTTATTAATGAAACTTTCAGCTTAAATTGTTGTTTTGAGGTGGGTTCTTCCCACCTGCTTTGAGATTATGGCTTCTTTACCAGACGGATTTCCACAACCCACTCCTGTTGGAGTGATTGAAGTTAAACAATATCCCGCTTATCGAGGGGTAACCTATTTACATCAAGGGGATTTAACTCAAGCCACTCGCAGGGCATTTAATCCCCTATTTCAACATATTAGTAGCAACAATATTTCCATGACAACCCCTGTAGAAGCTCGGTATTTACAGGAGTCTGAATCTATCAATCAAGCCGAGGTTTCTTTCCTCTATTCTCATCCTGAAATTACCCCTCAACAAATACAATCTGATGTCAATGTCACCGATACCCCAACAATGAAAGTAGTGAGTATTGGTATCCAAGGTGCTTATACTTGGGAAAGTTATCAAATCCATTTACAACGGTTAAAAAATTGGTTAAAACAACATCCTGAATATGAAATTATCGGTTCTCCTCGTCGATTATTTTATAACTCTCCGATGACCCCTGAAAATTTAAAATATAGTGAGGTGCAAATTCCAATTTGTTAATGATGAAAAAGGACAGGCAATAGGCAATAAATCCTAAACGGAACAAGATTTTCCTGTTTATTTTGAGTACCAGTTTTTGATCTAATTTTAAGGTAAAACTGTTATCAAGAAATGTAATTTGTATTGATTTTGTGGGAGTAGAAGGATTTTCGGAAATTTCTGTCGGGATTCTTCTTTCTTTAGACAGATGTTGAATCCGCTCAGATTCAATAATACTGAGGATAGGGTACAAACCCATCTATTTAATCTAGTTCCTATTAATATCCCCATGTCAAATACAGTCTTTCCTCCCCAAACCACATCCCCCAAAGAAGAAGTTTCTAGCCTCGAAGCTCAAAGTGAAATTCAGGAACTTGTTCAAGAACATAAGGCGGAATTTGATATTGATTTAGAGTTTCTTTATACCCGTGATATTGAATTTCGCCAAGAAACGATTTATTTTATTGTTGTAGATCGATTTTATGACGGTGATCCCAATAATAGCGAAGGCCCTAATCCTGAACTTTATGATTCACAACAACAAGATTGGGGAAAATATTGGGGAGGTGATTTACAAGGAGTTATTGATAAACTTGATTATTTAAAAAACTTAGGAGTAACTGCAATTTGGTTAACGCCTTTATTTGAACAAATCGAAGATTTATTCTGTGAAACGGCGGCAGTTCATGGCTATTGGACAAGCGATTTTAAACGATTAAATCCCCGTTTTATTGGTAAAGATGAAAACCCCTCTCTGAATGCAACTCAAGACACCCGCCACACAACTTTTGATCGCTTAATCGAAGAACTCCATAGCCGCAATATGAAGTTGATTTTAGATATTGTGTGTAATCATAGTAACCCCGATATTAGTGGAAAAAAAGGAATTTTATATGATGATGGAGTCAAAATTGCAGATTTTAATAATGATGAGAAGAACTGGTATCATCATTACGGAGAAGTCACAAACTGGGAAGATGAATGGCAAGTCATGAATTGTGAATTGTCAGGATTAGCCACCTTTAATGAAAATAATATTGAATACCGAAATTATATCAAATCTGCCATTAAACAATGGTTAGATCGAGGAGTTGATGCGTTACGGGTTGATACGGTTAAACATATGCCAATTTGGTTTTGGCAGGAATTTAACGCCGATATTAAAACCTACAGACCTGATGTTTTTATCTTTGGCGAGTGGATTTATTCGAGTCCAGAACAAGATCGATCTGTGGAATTTGCAAATGAGTCTGGAATGTCGATTTTAGACTTTGGATTTTGTGTTGCAATTCGTCGAGCATTAGGCGCATTTGAAGAAGCCGGATTTCACTTAATTCAAGATGTTTTAGATTTAGATCATCGCTATTATAGTTCAACGGAATTGATTACATTTATTGACAACCATGATATGCACCGATTCCAAACGTTAAATCCTGATCCTGAAATTTTGCGAATGGCGATCGCTTTAATTATGACATCTCGTGGCATTCCGTGTGTTTATTATGGCACAGAACAATTCCTCCATAATGATACCAATGGAGACGGAAATCCTTATGGAAATAATGACCCCTATAATCGTCCGATGATGGAAAATTGGGATACGGATTCTCCCCTTTATCGAGAGATTCGATTATTATCCGGTTTACGACGTTTAAATCCAGCCGTATCATTAGGAAGTCAATGGCAAAAATATATTACGCCGGATGTTTATTGTTATGTTCGTCGCTATCGAGATTGTCTGTTATTTGTAGCAATGAATCGCGGAGAAACGGTAACTCTTGAAGAAGTCGAAACCGAGTTAAATGATGGAGAACATACGGATGTCATGTCTAAGAATAAATATGAAGTCAAAGACGGAAAAATTTATAACCTAGAACTCGCTTCTAAACAAGTAATTGTTTTGTCTCAAGTTGGGGAACGTTTAAAAGCACAAACCATTGTTCGAGTCCAATTAAACGGAATTCAAACTCAACCCGGAGAACGAGTAGTTGTCATTGGGGATTGTCCTGAATTAGGGAATTGGGATATTGCCCACGCTTACCCCTTAGAATATATCAATACTAACACTTGGTTTGGGGAAATTCCTTTTAATGAAAGTGCTGGAAAATTGATTAATTATAAATATGCAATTTTACGAGAAGGAACATCCCCATTACGCGAAAATTTAGTATCTCGTCGTTGGGTTATTGCCAATGAAGGTATTGTTAAATGGCGGGATCTTTGGGCATCAGGACGAGAATCATAAATCAGTTATCAGTTATCAGTTATCAGTTATCAAGTCTCCTGCTCAGAAGTGCTATTTCTGATCTGTAATTAACAGCCGATAAGGATTTTGATTTTGTTGACGATCACCGATATAAATGTTATAATTACCTTGGGTTCCATAACCGGAATATTGTAAAATTCCACTGTTGGCAGAACCCTCTGGTAACATACAATAACGTCCGCTAGGGCCATCAATTAATAATGTAGGTGAACCAGAGGTTGTGACCATCACTCGCCAATACGGTAAATCTTCAGTAATTTCAATAATATGATTGGGGGTTTGAGCAATAAATCCGCAATCTTGACTATTAACAGGCCCTCCAGAGGTACCTGATAAGGAAAGAGAACCCCCTTGGGTCATTTGTTGGCGATCAGCCCAAGCGTTGGGTGCTAAAGCTAAAACCATCCCGAAAACACATCCCAATACAGTTAAATTGCGTAGTTTCATTTTTAAGCTTCTCCTGAAGTCAGTAAACCCTATTTAAACCATACTGACAGGAAATTAGGCTTACAGGTTCATTTGTTACTCCTAATACCTTGATCTGAATTGATACTGCATCAGGACTTACGCAGTGACGCTATATGTAGGGTACTAATGAGAAGCGCGATGGCGTAGCCGCCGCCTCACGGCATCGCACTCGAAACTCAAAAGCGATCGCCAACCCAAAAGAAATCTCAAAAGGGATAATAAATTTTAAAATAAAATCAGAATTCATGCCCAAAAATATGAGCATCAATTATCTATACTATTGCCAATATCTTCTGAGTAGCCAAATCAATTATACTATAACCAACTTCGCGCTCACATATTCAAGAGTTTAGCCATGATACAATTAATCGTTACTTGAATGCAGAAAACTTAACAACCGAAGTAATTTGGGAAAAAGTGCATTCAGAACTTCAGACCCATCCCGAAGCTTGTTTAGTTTTTGATGATACGGTACTCGACAAGAGATTTTCCTCGAAAATTGAACTTGTCCGCCGTCAATAAGCGTGGCAATGAACAATGATCAACTCACCGGAGGTCAAGGAAATGATGTGCTTGTGGGTGCAGAAGGAATAGATAGTTTAACTGGAGGTGAAGGTAGCGATCGCTTTGTCCTTATTCCCGGCTATGGCTCTGATCTGATTATGGATTTTCAAGAGGGTCAAGACTTATTGGTTCTCAACAGGGGTTTGACTTTCGAGCAAATCAGCATTATTCCCTCTGCTGAAGGGGTAAGTATCCAAGTTGGGTTAGAAATTCTGGCTCTTTTGCCGGGAGTTAATATAAACTTACTGACTGTTGAGGACTTTGTTTCTTCAGTGATCTAATAAAAAGTGATAATAAGAACTGTGCAGTTTAAGTAGGGATTGTTGTGACCCATCACTACCAAGCTAGAATTTATATTACCCTCCGTCCTTCTGTTCTTGATCCTCAAGGCGTGGCGGTCAAATCCGGCATTCAACATCTGGGATATGACAATGTTGAACAGGTGCGAATTGGTAAATATATAGAAATGACGCTTTCTGCAACCGATGAAGCGGAAGCGAGAACTCAGCTTGACCGTATTTGCGATCAAGTGTTGGCAAATCCTGTGATTGAAATTTATCGATTTGATCTAACGGAGGTTGCATCTGTTACAGCTTGATTTCTGAACAGGTGGGTTGATCAAAGATGAGGTGAAATATCTTTTTTGATCAACTCGTTTCTATTTGTAATTTACTACATAAATTAACTATGAAATTTGGGGTTATTGTTTTTCCGGGTTCTAATTGCGATCGAGATGTGGCTTGGGTAACTCAAGGATTATTGGGACAACCGACCCGCATGATTTGGCATGAAGATACGGATTTATCGGATATTGATGTGGTGGTGATTCCGGGGGGGTTTAGTTATGGGGATTATTTGCGTTGTGGTGCGATCGCACGGTTTTCTCCTGTGATGCGTTCAACAATTGAACACGCCAACCAAGGTAAATTTGTCCTAGGAATTTGTAACGGATTTCAAGTGTTAACGGAAGCAGGATTATTACCCGGTGCGTTAGTCAGAAATCGGGATTTACATTTTATTTGTGAGTCTGTTCCGTTGACGGTGGTTAATAATAATATTAGTTGGACTTCTGAATATAAAACGGGAGAAGTTATCAATTTACCCATTGCTCATGGGGAAGGGTGTTATTATGCCGATGAAAACACTTTAGCAGAATTAGAAGAAAATCACCAAGTTTTATTCCGCTATGGAACGGATAAAACTCCAAAACCCGAAGAAAATCCTAACGGTTCTTTAAATAATATTGCTGGAATTTGTAACCGTCAAGGCAACGTTTTAGGAATGATGCCCCACCCAGAACGTGCCTCTGATCCAATGTTAGGAAATACTGACGGAATTAAATTGTTTAAAACCTTATTGCATTAGGAATTATGTCTCCTCTCCCCCAACTCCTTTTCAGCAAAGGTGAAGGGGAAATAATTCCTAATTCCCTATTCCCTGTTCCCTGTTCCCTGTTGCCTATTCCCTATTCCCTATTCCCCATTTTGAAGCGTTTTTGCACTTTGACCAAAGAGAATCTTTTTCGCTTCATCGGTCATTGTTGTACCGGAAGAATAGGATTTTCCTGTCTCGTAAGCCCGCATCACCGCCGGACGAGATTGAATGCGATAAAACCAAGCTTTTAAATGGGGAAAATCGTCTAAATTTTGCTGTTGTTGTTCAAAGGGAACAATCCAAGGGTAGCAAGCCATATCTGCAATTGAATAGTCCCCAGCAATGTATTCTCGCCCTTCTAATTGACGATTTAAAACCCCATATAAACGATTGGTTTCTTTGACATAACGATCAATGGCATAAGGGAGTTTTTCCGGTGCATACTGGACAAAATGATGGTTTTGTCCCGCCATTGGCCCTAGTCCTGCCACTTGCCAAAATAACCATTCTAAAACGGTTTTGCGATCGCGCCAATTTTGGGGGAGAAATTGTCCGGTTTTTTCGGCTAAATAAATTAAAATTGCTCCTGATTCAAAGACAGACAAAGGTTCCCCACCATCAATCGGATTAAAATCAATAATAGCGGGCATTCGGTTATTAGGAGCAATTTTAAGAAATTCTGGTTTGAATTGATCACCAGCCCCAATATTAATCGGAATAATTTGATAGTCTAATCCGGTTTCTTCCAAAAATATCGGGATTTTGTAACCGTTAGGAGTAGGCCAGTAGTAAAGTTCAATCATGGTTTTTATTAGGCAATATTGTTACAGATGACTGGCACTTGACTCCAAAAATTCAGAGAGGCGTGAACGCCTCGCAACCCGTTACAGTTCTTCTTGGAAGTCTTTTAAAATTCTCACCAATTCTTGAATTCCTGAATTAGGAATTAAATTGACAAGCGAGGTAGTTTGTTTTCCTCCTCCTAAATTAACATAAATTTTTTGCAACACTTGTTGAACTTCGCTTTCGGTAAAGTCTCCCTTTTCTAAAAGGGGATACAGTTGTTCAGCTAATTGAGTATGTAAATGCGCTTCAGCTAAATAGAGATGCCATTTGGCGATATCAATATAGATATTCTCTCCAATTTCAGCCGCTAATTTTTCAATGTTTCTTGTATCTAAAACAGACATCATTAATCTCCTAAATAATTGTGGGTTAACGGTTAACCGTTAACTTGAATGTTATCGATTTGAACTGACAGGAGAATAGTCAGCGATCGCAAAAATATAAATACCATGAATAGCGATCGCAAGTAACCAAACGCCCGTAAATTCAATTAACCAAGGCCAATCAGCCGATTGTAAATTATGAAAAAACCATAAACCCGAATTAATCGCTGCAAAAATAGCAACATGGATGGCAAAATTCATCCGATCATCTAAACGACGATAATCAGGATCTTTGCGGTCGGGTTTACGGGGCCAACGAGGAGGCATAGACAGTTAATTCCCAAGCTTTTTCTATTCTATTTTAGGCTGAATGGGGCTTGACTTCTTCTATCTAGTGGTGGTAATCTCCCGATTTCCCCCCTGTTTTACTTAACAAGCGGATAGACTCAATCACAATCGACTTTTCTAGGGCTTTCGCCATGTCATACAAGGTCAACGCCGCCACTGAAACAGCCGTTAACGCTTCCATTTCCACTCCAGTTTCAGCCTTGGTAATCACTTCCGCTTGAATTTGATACCCCGGTAATTGGGGAACGGGCAGAATTTGGACATCAATTTTACTTAACGGTAAGGGATGACACAAAGGAATTAACTGAGCCGTTTGTTTAGCCGCCATGATTCCCGCGAGTTTCGCTGTCCCTAAAACATCCCCTTTGGGGGCATTTCCCGCTTCAATGGCGGCAAAAGTTGTAGGTAACATCCGCACTTGTCCTCCTGCGATGGCTTGGCGAAGGGTTGCGACCTTCCCCGACACATCCACCATGCGGGCTTCTCCCGTCTCATTAAGGTGGGTGAGGCGATCAGAAGAATTTTCAGAAAAATTGCTTGCCATTTGGGAAAAATGTGTTAATATAAGAAAGCGGTGAAGAAAACACCCTCGTTCAACAGTGTATATTGTTCCTGGGGTTGTTGTTCTGACCTGGCAAGGGCTTGTAGCTCAGTGGACTAGAGCACGTGGCTACGGACCACGGTGTCGGGGGTTCGAATCCCTCCTAGCCCGTCTAAATATTAATCATTTAAAAAGATAGAGGCAAGATTACCTTGTTTCTATCTTTTTTTATTTGGTGCTAACAACCGTTGCTCCAACCACAGTGAAACCCAACTGATTACATTAAAATTAATCGTAAAATCTGCATCACCTATCACATTCCGTCCACTCTAACATCTAAATTCTAAGAATTAGAAAAGACATGGGGGTTTAACCGCAGTGTCACTTACCTCTCAGGTCTAAAGACGCGCTCGTTTCCCCCATCCCGCTTATTTTTGATGATCAGAGACTACAGTTTCCTCGACTCCAGCCCCATTCTTCCACACCAACAGAAATTTGCGAACCCGGTTGAACATTGCCACCAGAGAGATCCACTAAAGTTACTGTTACGGCTGCCATTAAGGAGCCTTTGTAGATAGGTTGGCCTTTGTCATTATTAGAGAGGAATTTGAGGGTTGAGACTTGGGGTGGCTGTCCTGAACGTTCCCAACGAATTTGGGTAAAACGTCCGTCGAGAAACTGGGCTGAGTAAGTCCATCCATTATTCATTCGTCCCGTGCAAGAGAGGCTTTGAGCAGCACTGACGGGGGAGAATATGGCCTCTACGAAGACTAAACCCACCGTTGCTAATCCCATTAAGCCTGCGATTGCAAAGTTCCCTAACTTCCAGTTCCAATCCATTTTCATCTTAATTTTCCCCGATTAATCTGACGAGAACGCTTGAAATTGTACCTCTAAACGCCGTACCGTGTTGGCGTGTCTAAAACTGGAGAGATTTTTTGAGAATCAATAAAACAGCCCAAAACTGGACTGTTTTATCGACTGTTTCTCTCTTATTTAGAAAAACGGGGGCCCAAACCAACGGCTCCAGCATAAACCGCTTGGGGGCCAAGTTCGTCTTCAATGCGTAATAAACGGTTATATTTGGCAATCCGTTCACTGCGACACAGAGAACCGGTTTTAATTTGTCCGGCACGGGTGGCAACGGCTAAGTCTGAAATGGTGGTATCTTCAGTTTCCCCAGACCGGTGACTAATTACAGAGGTATACCCGTTACGGGTTGCTAAGTCAACGGCGGCTAAGGTTTCGGACAGAGAACCAATTTGGTTGAGTTTTACCAAAATAGAATTGGCGACTTTCTGTTCAATGCCTGTTTTCAAACGAGTCGGGTTCGTAACAAATAAGTCATCTCCCACCAGTTGCACTTTACCGCCTATTTTCTCGGTGAGGGATTTCCAATTATCCCAGTCATCCTCCTGTAGACCATCTTCAATGGAAACAATCGGGTATTTCCCAATTAATTCACTCAGGTAGTCAATGAGTTGAGCCGGACTGTGGGGTTGACCATCATAGGTATAGGTTCCGTCTTTGTAGAATTCACTGGAGGCGACATCCAGGGCGAGGGCAACCTGTTCACCCGGTTTGTATCCAGCAATTTCAATAGCTTGGATGAGAATATCCAGAGCTTCTTGGTTAGAACCGAGGTTAGGGGCAAAACCACCTTCATCTCCAACCCCCCCTAAAAGTCCTTTTTCTTTTAGCACCCCACTTAAGGAAGCAAAGACTTCCGCCCCCCAACGCAGGGCTTCTTTAAAGGTGGGCGCACCAATGGGAACGATCATAAATTCTTGAATATCAACGTTATTGGCGGCGTGGGCACCTCCGTTGATCACGTTCATTAAGGGAACGGGGAGAACGTTGGCAATGGGGCCACCCAGGTAACGATAGAGAGGTAAACCTACACTTTCGGCGGCGGCTTTCGCAACGGCTAGGGAAACACCCAGGATGGCATTGGCACCAATGTTGCTTTTGTTGGGAGTGCCATCGAGATCGAGCATGATTTGGTCGATGATGGTTTGTTCGAGGGCACTGACTCCGTTGAGGGCTGGGGCGATGATTTCAGTAACGTTTTTAACGGCTGTGAGAACGCCTTTACCCCCATAACGGCTTTTATCGCCATCGCGCAGTTCATGGGCTTCAAAGCTTCCGGTGGAGGCTCCGCTAGGAACTTGGGCGAGTCCATAAGCTCCGTTATCCAGGTAGACTTCGGCTTCCAGGGTGGGGCGTCCGCGAGAGTCAAGGATTTCACGGGCAATAATGGTGTTAATCGCGCTATCTGACATATCAATCCTTTGTAATGACGGATGGGGTCTCGTTGTTGAAATTTTGAGACTAGAGAAAAGTTACCAGGTTCTTAGGATATTGGGTTGCAACTGTTGGAACATTTTAAGGTTTGGGTTGGCTGTTGACTGCTGGGTGATAAAATCAGGTTATTGAGCTAATGGCCGAAATTCAGCGCATGAAGCGGGATGAAGCGATCGCAATTCTGACAACTTACTACGAACCGTTAAAGGGTTAGGAAAGTTTTCCGATAATCTTTGTAGGGGCGACGCGCGCGTCGCCCCTACCCATTTTCGCGGTGAGAGTAACGAGGAAAATCCTGTAAATCATCAACTTTTTCAATAGCAATATTTCCCATCTTTGGGTTTAGGATTGTTTTGAGCTTTTCTTAATGTTCCTAATAAAGTAGATACAAACACACAGCGTTTGGCTTGGCTACCATTGCGAAGGGATAATGTCACCCGGCCTAACTGACCATTGGCACGACCTTTATGGTCAAATTGCATTCTCCAAATTTTAGTGGTTTGATTTTGATAGAGGGTTGTTTCTGTGGGATCTATTTGAACGTTTTGATCTAAGGTCATCCATTGAGGTTGTGTGGGGGTATCGTCTCGACGATGTATCGCCCATTGAACGGTATTATTTTGATCTTTAAAGCTGATTTGCCAGATTTCTTTGCTGCGTTTGGCTTCTTCACGGGTGGTTTGCATCGCCCAATAAATTCGATCAATAGAAGTCGTGAGGCGTTGATGGTTGATAAAACTTAACCAACTAGGGGCTGCAATGGCACTCAAAATACCCATCATGGATACAATGATGAGGTTTTCTAGTAGGGTAAATCCGCTATAGGATGAGGTTAAGGAGCGATCGCAGGTTTTTTTTGGATTGATCATTGCAACACACCTGATTTCAAGTAAATAGTTATGTTTTCTAAACAAACTTAAATACCAGTTTCAGAGAAATCAGAGGTTTTGAATAGGTGAAAATTACGGATTTTTTTGGAAATAATTTTAGCAGTTGAAAGGTTAGTCAATTAGTGAGATTACGGAGTTAAGGAATGCGATCGCTTATAAAAAACTTTAAGATGGAACTCGACAACCTGTTTTATTAGTAGAACTGTTATAGTCTCCTGATCCTATCCTCATTCCTCCGAGTAGACTGTCTACAATAACACAGTGTTTACCTTTTCCATCTGGGAGAGAGACTGTTGCTGTGAAGGGAAGTATTTGACCAGATTTAATACTTCCTCGATAATCAAAAATAATCTCTGAATCTGTAGCAACTGTTGTATCTCCTGCACCTGTAACAAGTTTAATAGTTCCTGTTTTAATTTCACCAGAAACATTGAGCTTCTGTACATTACCCTCATAACTAACGGTTGGTGGATCAACTGTTTTATCAAATGTTAGAGTAACATCACCTTTTTTGCGTTTTGCTTCTGCTTGAGCCGATTTAATCGCTTGAAATACCTGATCATTAACAGTTTTAAGGCGTTGTCTGGTTGTAAAAGCATCCCAACTGGGGGCTGCGATCGCACTCAAAACACCAATTATTAAAACAACAACTAATAATTCAATCAGGGTAAATCCCTGATCTATATGATTAGATTTTTTTTTCAATCGATCAATTAACAGTCTATTTAATATTTGTTGATTTTTCATAATTAATCCTTTTTGATTATTGAATAACCTTTGAGTCGATTTTAATTTCCAAGACCACTTAATCCTCGCAATTGAACTGATGATTTTGGACAATAGGGTGAGTTAGTGGCACAAGTCGCATTAGCATCATTACGTCTTAGTGCATTTCCTTGAATTGCTAATTTAGCTAAGTCATTTGTTGAGCTAGGATCTAGTTCAAATTTTTCAATGTAGTTAACTAACACTTGTGAGTTAGGAAAATTATTTTTATTTGTAACATTATCTAAGGGTTTAGATAGACTAAAATTAGGATTATAGGCGTTATTATTTTCCTGAGCATAGCTCTCAAGTTGAGTTCCAAGTTCTGTCTTTGTATAGTAGGTTATTCCATCCGATTTCTTTAACCCATCAGAAATTTCATACCGAACTATTCGACTAGGACAATTTGTTCCTGAAGGTTGACACCAAATTGATGTTTTATCTGTTTCTGGAAGTAAGTGATAACTCACTAATGATAAAACGTAAGTATCATTACAGGTAGTTGCTGTACAATCTTTAGGCTGTTTAGTTGTATCTACAGGAACAGCATCTTCTACTATTTTTCGTTTCCAAAACACCAGAATAGGGGTTCCCGTAGTCGGTAAAAAGTTGTTGCTTTTAAGGCTATCAATCTGCATATTTAATGTAGGATCGGTTGATGTTGTGTTCGTGTAAATATAGAGAGCTTGACTAACATCTTCTCCAATATAATCTAATGCAGATTGAATTTCTTCTTCGGTGTTTGCTTTAGCACTTTCTCGTTGATCATCATTTAATAGACCAATGACCATTCCCATTAATGGCGTGATTACAATAAAAGCAATAACTGTACCCACTAAGAGTTCTATCATTGTCATGCCTTTGACTTGATAGTTTTGATCAAATTTTGCCGGACTTGACCTAATTTGAGGTTTAAATAATAATTTTAGAAAGATACTCATTTTTATTGCTCCATTAACTTAAGAAAAGTAGGTGAATTAAGTTAGACTTAAAATATTACGGTGAAGATTAAGGTTTTAGTCGTTTTTGAAGGTCTCCAAAGGTTGCACCTGATGGTAAAACTTCAGTTTTCATCACAACTAAAGGTAAACTGCGATTACCTAAAGCATTTGTTGTTAAGCTATCTGACTTAGTAGCAGCTTGAAGCGTTATCCCAGAGACAAAGGAGTTAGCACGATAAACTCCCACCGTCATTTGATAGCCTTTTTCTGGAGTCGTAGCATCACCACTCGTTATGAGAGGTTGAATCACCATATCAACAGGGCTCTTTGTTTGACACCCTGCTTCCTCATCAAGATTGACACAGTACAATTTTTTATCGGTTGTTGTACAATAACCATCTTTTGATGTGCAATCACCTGCTAAATCACCTGTTGCTGGAGCGGTAGTTGCAGTTTGTTTGGGTGCTCTTTCTTTTATTGCATTGGCATCAGGAGCAGCTTTCACCCAATCAATATAACTTTTTCCCGCTTGGGTTGCCAGTTCAACCCGTTTAGCTTGTACGCGAGTTCCCACAGAAAAGGCAATTACAGGGCCAATTGCTAACAACATGACCGATACAACAACAACCGCCATTAGTCCCTCAAGGATGGTATATCCTGACTCCGATACAGGTAAGTAATCGTTGAGTTTTCTTTTGTTTGGGTTAATCATAAACCTTGTCCTAAGCGTAGAAATTTATGAACCATTAGAACAGCCTTCTGGACGATAGGGGCTACTAACTGCTTTATCACCAATGTTGTTTGTAGCATCCACAAGTTTTGCACAGAGCAATTCCTTAACCCAGGGATCATCTCGGCTGACTTCGCGGAAATATTCATTAGGGGAAGTTTTGGTGGGTGGAATGGTGAATTTTTGGGTAAATAAATCTGGTGTCTGGGATAACAAACCCACATCAAAACCCCAAGCCCGGGTAGGTGGTGTAAAGAATGGGGTACGACCTCCAGAGTTAATAATTCGGTACTTTTTCTGGTCATTACTTGCTTTGTTCCCAAAAATCCCATCTGAAATCAGTGCTGCTGTCACAGGTTGGTAGGGTGCTGTTGCATATCCACTCCGTGATAACTGCATAAAGGAACCAACTATCTCGTTATTTCTAATGGTTTTGGCGTTGGTATACCAATTTTCTAGGAAGCGTACCAGGTTTTGTAGACCTCCATTGAATTCTCCCGCTCTGGGGGGAGTATCTCCAGCAGCAGCAACTAAGTTAAAAACCTGAGAGTCAACTGATTTTGGTAACCAACGGGTATCCTCTTCAGCCGTCTTACTTCCGAATGGGAAGCTAGTGGTATTGGTTGATGGTTCATTACTACTGGCATGAATTTGTAATACGGGTACCAGCAAGGGTTGTTCTGTTCCAACAAAGGTGGTCTTGGAGGTGCCGGGAGTAGCGAGATTGTAATACCATAAAGGATAATTAGAACCCCAATTTCGCGCAGCAGCGTTACGGGTTTGGAACCAAAGGGCATTAGGTTGTGTTCGAGGTTGTTTAGTGGCATCGGTACTACTAAAGACTATACACTGGTTAATACCAGTGGGACAGGCTACTGGAGCATAAGCCTTTACCTCTGCGCTACCATTTACCCCAATAGGGATGGGTGCAGTACCATCTAACTGTAATGTATTAGATGATGTACGGAGAAAAGCCACACGACGAGGAAAGCGTTGATACTTTGGATCAGGTGGAGTTGCTGTTGTACCCGACTTGAGAGTAGTTACGGCTACCGCAGTAGAAGGATTAACAAGATTTCGGGCTGGTTTTTGAGTATCGCTGCTATCAATAACAACCCAATCACCAGGGCCACAAGCTGATACAGGCAACTTCAGGCAAATTTCCATCAAATATTCAGGAAAAATACCCCGTCGCTGAATAGGAGTAACAAAGTTATTAAAGTAGGAACTATTAATCCCATTCTCCGGCTGAATAGTAGTCGTCTTACCATCCGAATCAGTCGTACTAATCGGAGAATAGTCAGTATCTTTATACGTTTCGCTAGGTGTTCCATCTTCAGCCGCATCAAAGGCAACATTACTGCTTAAACCATTGACTGCAAAATCGTTATACGGGTTAAATCCATTCAGCACACGCGCTAATTTAGCCGGAATAGACTTAATAGTAGTTTCAGGAACACTAGCATCTAAGGCCCCATTGCCGTTAAGATCAAATCCCTTAAATTGCATTCCCAAGACTGTGAAGTCATTCTCATTAAATGAATCGCTAGTGTCTCCATCAACATTCAAATCATAACCCGCAGGGTTGATGGAAATGGTATAAGCATTGTTTCTGAGTTCAAAATCTCCCTCATTGCGATATCCGAAGCGAAATCCGGCTGTAAGATCAGTGGCCGTTAGATTTCGAGACAAAACCGTAACCGCATCAGCAATCACATTAGCAGGTCGCCAAGTGTCTCCACCCTGGCACTTATCGGGTAATCTCGGATCACCTTTATGACAAGCAAAGTTTTTGTTCAGGGTACTGCGAGCATAAAAATCAGTTTCCCAATTATTAACATTCAAGGTTTTATCGCTGAACTCTTGTTGACTGTGTAAATTAAACTCACCATAGATATAAACGGGGAGATTAGATATTAAGGTCAGTCCTTTTTCCTTAACTACATCATCTGCACTTGTCGGTGGGACTCCGTGACCGTCCTTAACATCGCCGCGGGCTAAATATTTACCATTGATCAGCAGGATGCCATTAGGACTGCGACTAGGATCGATCTTATAGTCCGTCGAGCTTTTAAGTTTTATTCCTTCTGCTTCTGTGCGATCGCTATAATCGGGTTTGCCATCATCTCGGCTGGCATAGATAATCCCACTAAAGGGAAGCATATATTCATTTGTTCCGTTTTTGGGGCCTGTTTCAACACCCTGAGTAATGGTTGTATTTCTCAAGGCTTGTACATCCAAGACAGTCGCCCGAATTTCTAGGGGATAGCGATTTTCTAGGGGTAACTGATAGGTTCCTGGTAAATTGCTGTTTGCGGTTAAGGCAAAGGTTTCATCAGCACGGGTACTAACATCATCTTTATCTAAGGCTTTGACTTCCCGACTATCTAAGAAACTGACCTCTCGAATTGCACCATGAGGAATATCACTCGATACTGATGTGATGTTGTCTACAGTGCGAGTGTAAGCATTAGGAGTAATATCTCCATTGAGAATATCTAACGCACAGAGGGTTGAATCAATCGCAGATTGATCCGCTAGGGTCAATTTTCCACCATCTGATAGGGTGTTTAAAGCATTACGCAGGGGAAGATTAACAAATCGGCCATCTGGAAAAACCATATTGGCTTGATTTCCTAACTCAGCCGGGGTTGCTGTAAATAATCCCGTCGTGGCTGAAAAAGAGGCGGAAGTGGGTCTTTCTGTTTTAGGTGCTGGATAAACAATGCCATTATTAGAACGACCTGATGGGGAACTATTCCAAGGCAGACCATCCATATTTTTAGCCGTTATACTATCCGTTGGATCATAGTAGCTACTCACGCAGGCAATCGGTTTTTGTTCCCGATCAGGTGTTGTTCCTTCAGTTGTTACGAAATCTGTGGCATAGTGATAAACTGCCGTTGCCCGCATCCGCAGGTCGCCTCTGGAATTCTGAGCATTTCCTGTGGGTAAAGGAGTTGCTACATCGACCCAAGAGGAAGTTGTCTTATCATAAACTTTTGAGCCCGCAATCGGGGACATCGGCATCGTATCGGGCCAGACTACTTCAAATTCCTCTAATACAGTGGTATCTGGATTATCATATTTATCATATTTAGCCGCAGCACTAGAATTTCGATTGAGAGGAACAGGAGGAGGAAGGAAGGAAAGGTTGCGGTTGTAGATTCCTGCTCCTGTCACTACTCGTAAACCTCCAATTCCATCTAAGGGTTTTTCGGGTTTCGAGGCAGCACTTTCTTCCCAAAATCCATTCCGACCAATTGTGCCTAAATCTGGTAGGGGCTGAACTTGAGTTCGGCGGTAGCGGGGATTTGTCTTCGGATTAGTCCACTTCGTAGTTCCTGTACTCGGATTTGTTTCAACCTGAGAACCTTCGATATAAAATTTATCTGTCAGGCTGCGCCATTGGTTCAGGTAATATTTGTAGGCTAAATTATTTCCGGCTACGATCCGATCACCGAGTTCAAATTCTTCTTTCTCTAGTTCAGTGGCTTTTGCATCAGGATCGGTAGCAGGCAACTGTGTTTTTTCTAGTCCCACACCAACAATATCACTACCATCGGTAGGTTTAACAGATAACATCCATGTATCCGGCGGACGTAAGGTATCACCTGAGCCCTCAATTGTTGCACTACTTGCATTCGCTTTGAAGGGATCAATTATAGGGATGCGGCGACTGCGATCTTTAAAATATCGGGTCAGAGCTTCTGTGCGATACTCTAATTTCTGCTCTGGAGTTGTGGGTTGACGAGCAGCAACAGTCGATTTTACTTCTTCAGGATCAGAGGTTTCAGTCTTTCCGAGTTGATCCTTAACTAAAGCGGTAATTAAATCCGCACGAGCTTTATTATCATAAATAATGTTACTAACTTTTAGAGTAACTGAATCATTGCTTGTTGATAACGATTTTCCGGTTTTATTGGGTTCCTGTGCTTCTTTGAATAAATGAATCTCAACAGGATTGGCTAACGCATCGTTATCAACTACACCATTAATTACGTTGCCCCCAACAATAATCTTGCTATTTTCTGCGGTATAAAAACAGGATTTAGGGGAACTGACTTGATAAAGTCGCAGTTTTGTATCAGCGGCTGAGTTGCGAGGAGAAGCAATTAAGTTACTGTTACTAAATATGCGTCCATTTAGATTAAAAAATGGCCCTGGAGAAATATCTAAATCATCTTCATAAACAACGGCATTATTGGTTAACGGAACTCGACTTCTATCTTGCTGATATTCCAGGGCGGAAAAGCTCGGAGTTCCTTTAAAGAATTCAAATTGCTGTGTAGCAGTATCAGCAGGTACAGCGCCTTCAGGAATCGGTACTGTTGTTGTGTAAACGAAAAATGCTTTTTTTAGATTTCCCCCAATTCTAGCCCAACCGGAACTATCAATGAAACCCGCACTACTTCCCAAAGCGGCACAATCTTGACTTACAGTTTGGCTTATGTCCATTGGTAAACTTCTGGCATCAAGGGGGCTTCTAGGTCTAGGTTTAGGTGGTGTATCTGATGTATCTGGTGGACGCTTGAAATAAATTCCATAGAGAGCATAGCTATCATATTTGCCATTGTTGTTCGTATCAACAGGAAATCTCCAAGCTGTTGTTATATTCTCTCTTTTTTCTAAAGCTACATTGTCTGTCACTTCCTTTGTAAGAGAGTAAATTCCCCCGCCATCGACATCATACTGAATAACAATTCGTTCTTCGCCACCCAAGGTGTAATAATATTTACCCTGATCATCTTTTCGGTTTAAAGCCCGATATAGTTCCTCATCTGAAGGTGTTTCCTTGGGTAGAGTGGGATCTGCTAACAATTCTGTTAGCTTGGCATTCGCCCGATCTAATGCCGGGGTTGCCGCTTGTAGAACTTGCTCATCCACCCGCCGATATTGAGCCATTTTCGCCCGATCCATTGATCGCAGCATAATAGTTATACTCAACAGCACCACCACTAATAACACCATCGTCACCGTTGGCAACACAAACCCCGCCCGACCATAACGGTCATGACGATTTATCCTCATCCAAACTCGCAAAAGCGATCGCATGGCCCCTCGTGTCATTCGTTTGACAGCGATCCGGATCGCGCTGAACATAGACAGAATCGGATTATGGAATTTGTTGTTGTGACGCTTTGACATAGATGCCTACCTAACCTTTGATAGAAATGGTTGTGCTGGCTAATAAAGGATTCTTAAAAGTTCACAGTTACCTGTGGGAGTTGAGACAATATGCCTCAAACTAAAATTTAAGTAGATTTATAAACAGATTAAAATTTATTAAGACGAGAAAAACTCCCTATCTTTAGTTGTAGCATTCTTCCCCCTAAAATCACCTTGGTAAAAATACGGGTTTTTTAGAGTTCAGTTTGGTTGAAATCTTACCGATTACCACGTTCTCCAGATGCTCACCCTTTTATAAAATAACGCTTTTAGCTGGATTGGGACTGTAAATTATCACTGATTTGTTGTGTTTGCTATCACACTCTCCATCGTCGAAGATGCCTTTAGGGACTTTACTCTATTTCTTAGAATGCCCAAAGGATTAGGAAAAGCGATCGCAGAAGCCAAAAATTAAGAAATTGCAAAAAATAGCCCCCCTATATGTTTCAGGGGGGAGCAAAAAATCATGGCTATTGTCGCCCTCAGTTAAAATTTATTCAAATCAATTCCCGCTTTCTTAGCCATTGCTTGTAACCCTTTGAGTTCAATGGTTTTAATTGCTTTTGTAGACAGTTTCAATCTAACCCAGCGTTTGCCTTGGGGCCACCAAATCCGTTTCCATTGTAAATTTGCTTCTTGTAGCTTGTGGGTACGACGGTGGGAGTGAGACACAGCCATTCCGTTATTGGCTCTCTTGCCCGTTAACTGACAAATCCGAGACATGGTTAACTCCAGTTTAGTATTTTCTCAAAAGTCCAAACCTTTATTATACAGAGTTTTCGTTTGAGAAACCCAGTTTTTGGGTAAACCCTAATTACAATCCATGTGAGGGTGAGGCGCGCCTCACCCCTACGACACGGGAAATGCAAGTTCAGAGCTTGGGTGATTTTAATTAGACGTTAACCGCGTCAACACTTGGTTAGAGCGTTCTACAAAGTCCTTCATTCCCTCCCCATCAAAGCCTTTTTGAGCAATTAACGCTAAGTCATAGACATGATGACAAATCATTTTTGCTAATTCTGCCGAAGGAGACTCGCCACCTTCTTGAATAATCGCCCCTTGACTCAAATTAACTAAATTTTGAATCAACGGATGGGCGGTATTAATTAACAGAATATGTTCTTCAGGAAATTCTGCTTTTTGTTGTTGAATTAAGGCGGTCATATCCTGTAACCGTCGCATAAATTCCGGTAATAATACCATCGCCGGAGGTGTATTTTCCGATTTTAAAGATTCAGTCCGAATCGTTAATTTCGGTTTATTTAGCGCTGCGGTAAACAAATCTTTAATTTCTTCACTGCGGGTTTTATTGGTTTTGGGGTCAACAATTTCGCTGTTGTTGTCCTTATCAATTAAATTCTCATCCAGTTCCGCATCCACCCGTGAGAATTTAACATCGGTATGTTCCCGTTCTAGGAAACTAATAAAATGACTATCAATAAAGGAATCTAAGAACAGGACTTCTAACCCTTGGCTGGTGTGTAACTGGATATAGGTGGCTTGAGTGGCTTCATCGGTACAATAAAACACCCGATTTTCATGGCGTTGTTTATTGCGTTCGAGATACTCGCTTAAGGTGGTGTAATAACGTCCTTTTTCATCGGTATTTTCAGGGGTTTGGGACGCTACCTCCTGCCAAACGTCTCCTTCTTCAGTTTGCACCTGCACTTCAACGGCTTTCTCTTCGGTGTTGGGGGTTTCTGGAGTGTAGGTTGTCCGGTAAATCAGAATATCCTCAACTTGTTTTTTAAACTTATCATCGTTGAGGGAACCAAACTTGACAAAAGTACCGATATCTTGCCAACAGCGAATATATTCTTTGCGGTTATCCCGATACAATTCTTTGAGACGGTCTGCAACTTTTTTCGCTACATAGTCGGCAATTTTGCGGACAGTGCGGTTAGTTTGTAGGGCGCTGCGGGAAATATTCAGGGGAATATCGGTACTATCAATTACCCCCCGTAAAGGCATTAAGAATTTGGGGATAATATCTTCACAGTGGTCACTAACAAAGACTTGATTACAGAAGAGTTTAATATTGCCTTGGGTAACATCGACATCGGGTTTGAGTTTGGGGAAATAGAGTATCCCATTGACAATAAAAGGATAGTCGGTATTGAGATGTACCCACAGTAAGGGTTCTTCTTGGAATGGATAAAGATAGCGATAAAGTTCTAAATAATCTTCAGACGTTAAATTATTAGGAGATTCCCGCCAAGGTGCTTTTTGACGGTTAATGGTTTCGCCGTCCAATTTAATCGGGACGGGCATAAAATCACAATAGGTTTTAATTAATTGACGAATACGGGAGGTTTCCAAATATTCGGTTTCTTCATCCATCAAGGTTAGGGTGATGGTAGTTCCCCGTTGGATGCGGCCAGAGTCTTCCAGTTGAAACACCGGAGAACCATCGCACGTCCAGTGTACGGCTTGGGCTCCGTCTTGGTAGGAAAGGGTATCAATTTCAACTTGACGGGCGACCATGAAGGAAGAGTAGAACCCTAAACCAAAATGACCGATGATAGATTGGTCAGAATTGGCTTTATATTTTTCGACAAATTCTTCGGCGCTGGAGAAGGCGACTTGGTTAATATATTTTTTCACCTCGTCGGCGGTCATCCCGATGCCATTATCGGTCACGGAGAGGGTTTTGTTGTCTTTATCAACGGTAATGGTGATTTCAGGTTCGCCGATATCCCCGGAGTATTCCCCAGACCGGGACACCATTTTCAGTTTAGCGATGGCGTCAACGGCGTTGGAAACGAGTTCCCGCAGGAAGACTTCATGGTCTGTGTAGAGGGATTTTTTGATAATGGGGAAGATATTCTCGGTATGGATGGTAATCGTTCCCTGTTCAAGTACGGTCATAGTGATGTGAGGTTATCTATAAAATTAGGGTTGTATTTAGATTGTGTGCGATCGCTATTACCCTACTAGGGATGGATGACCGCCCAAAGGTTGATTCGGATTTCCGTATTCATGAAAAGAAACACCCTCTCAGTTGTAAATCGTTAGATTTTTGAAAAAAATCTACGCAGCTTATAGGATAGTGGCCCTAAATTATTTCGCAAGGTGCGGATTGCTTGCACTCGGAGAGGGATTTTCAACCCCGTGATCTCATAACCCAGTTCAACCAGCAAATCACCCGCCACACTCTCAAAGTCAGCTATTTCTAAAGCAGATAGTGATCGCTTCCAAGCAGATACTCGTGATGGGTCAATGGGTTGATCAATTAATTGAAATAAACTTTTATGTTGTTCTGATATACGATCTTGTGCTCCTTTATAGTATTCCAACATTTGTGCAGTGTAGTCAAGGTTAAGCCACTGACATAATTCCTTTAAGGTTTTTTCGGGTTCATAGACCAGTTGCTCATAATAGACCTCATAGTAGCGATCTTTTGATAGTGTTGATCCTCCTAATCTCCCCGCTTGCACCCGTTGTTTCCAATAAGTGGCAGCTTCTTGCATATTATTACTGACCCATTTGGCTTTACGGATACTGATTGCGACATCCCGACCATCTCGAATGATGTGAACAAATTTTGCATGAGGAAATGATTCTGCTAAAAGTGGGATATACTTAACATGGCGGGGCGATTTATCTCCCCACCGTTGTTTATTTAGTTTAGAAGCAGAAGCTTTAAATAAAGCTTCTATGGCACCGGAAACATGAGTTGGTGTTATCTCAAAGATGGCTCGTTCCGCTTCTTCCAGAGTTAGATTAAAAATAGGAAATGTAAAAGATTCAGGAGTAGCTGGGTTAGTTTGTAAATCTCTGATCAAAAACCAACGTTGATAAGGGTATGTCAAATCCCCGTAATTCTCAGGCTCTCTCTCTAATAAATAGACAAACATTGACTCTTGAGGAATGTGGAGAATCGGGCTTTGAATCAGCATCAGTCTCAGTAAGGTTGTTCCTGATCGATCACAACCAACGATAAAAATCGGCGATTTTTCCATAAATCAAGTAATTCACAAATCTGAGTTGACACTATTGTTAATTTTAGCATCATTTAAAACATGAAGAAAACCGTTTTAATTTATCGAGATGCACTGCTCCCTTACTCAGAAACTTTTATTCCTGCTCAGGTAGAAAATTTTTCATCTTATCAAGGTTTCTATATAGGGAGTGGTCGTTTTAAAGGACTAAGATATCCCTTACCACCAGAGCGAACCTTAATGTTGAGCGATCAGGCTAAAGTCACCACAAATAGAAGATTTTTGTATTTGCTAACGGGGTGGGGTTATGGGAATTGGTCTGAACGTTTAAAAGCATTATCACCCTGTTTAATTCATACCCATTTTGCAACAGATGGGATTTGGGCATTACCGTTAATGTCCCGTTTGAAAATCCCATTAATTCTCACTTGTCATGGACATGATGTGACATCCAGCAATAGAACTAACGATGATTTAGTGTGGCTTTATGGTGAAGGAATCTGGCCTCCAGTCTATAGGAATTTTCAGAAAAAGTTATTTAGACAAGCTCATACTTGTATTGCCGTTTCTAACTTCATTCGTTCTCGATGTATTGAGTTGGGTTGTCCTGAAAATAAAGTCATTGTTCAATATATTGGAGTAGATGTTGATCATTTTTTACCTCAATCTAGCATTTGTCGTGAGCCTATTGTCTTGTTTGTTGGGCGGTTAGTTAAGTATAAAGGCTGTGATGACTTAATTCGAGCAATGGCAGAAGTACAGTCTGTTATACCTGAACTAGAATTAGTTATTATTGGGGATGGAGAACAAAGAGTAGCTTTAGAACAACAAGCTGCACGTTTACTCAAACGTTATCGATTTTTAGGAGTACAATCTTCTGCTGAAGTGAAAACATGGATGAATCGTTCCTTGTTAATGTGCGCTCCTAGTTTTTTAGATCAGCGAGGTATTTGTGAAGGTTTACCGATAACAATACTGGAAGCTCAAGCGATGCAATTACCCGTTATTAGTTCCATTCATGCAGGAATACCTGAAGTTATTATTCAGGGTGAAACCGGGTTTTTGATCCCAGAAAAAGATTGGAAAACACTAAGTCAATATATCTTGGATTTAGCTAAAAGCCCTAGATTAAGACAAAAATTTGCGATGGCGGGACGCAAAAGAATAGAACAAGAATTCAATGTAAAAATAAATACTGCCAAACTAGAATGTCTTTATGATCAAGTGCTGGCTTCGGTTATGTAATTTTCTGTTACTTTCTATTACTTGATCTCTATGATTTCTATAATTATTCAGGTCTATAATGCTGAAAAAACCATTTAATCAACCATTAAGTCTGTTTTGAATCAAACATTTATAGACTGGGAATTAATTGTTATTAATGATGGATCTACGGAGTTTTTTTACCGAAACAGCAAGCTAAAACTATCCTCAATAAATATGGTATTATTAAAAATATTGGTGTAATAACATCATTGATTGAAACTACTCTTGATTAAAAAATATGCCTCTAATTTCAGTTATTATTCCAGTGTTCAACGGAGAAAAAACAATTTATTATACAATTGAATCAGTATTAAATCAAACTTTTACTGATTTTGAACTGATTATAATCAATGATGGTTCCACTGACTCAACTTTAGATGTTATTTCCAGTATTAATGATCCTCGGATCAAGGTTTTCTCCTATCCTAATGGGAATCAAGCTGTTAGTCGTAATCGAGGTATATCTCATGCTAATGGTGAGTATATAGCGTTTATAGATGCAGATGATCTGTGGACACCAGATAAGATTGAGGATCAATATCAAGCTTTGCAAAATAATCCTGAAGCTGCTGTTGCTTATAGTTGGACGGATTACATTGATGAATCTAGCCGATTTTTAAGACCAGGGAGTCACATTACTATTAATGGGGATGTTTATCCGAACCTATTAGTCGTTAATATACTTGAAAATGGCTCTAATCCTTTAATTCGTCGTGATGCTTTAGAAGAAGTTGGTGAATTTGATTCATCCTTACCCCCTGCTGAAGATTGGGATATGTGGCTTAGATTAGCAAAACAGTATCAGTTTATTACTATTCCTAAACCTCAAATTTTATATAGACAATCCTCTCAATCAGCATCTGCTAATGTGTTAAAATTAGAAGCAAGTAGCACAAAAGTAATTGAACAATCTTTTAGCCAAGCTCCTGATTCATTAAAATTCCTCAAAAAAAGAAGCCTTGCGAATATATATAAATACCTTACTTTTAAAGCCATTGAAGACTCTCCTTCACGGCAGAATGCTGGAATAGCTGCCTACTGTTTATGGCAATATTGCAAATATAAACCCGAATTATTATTAAAACCAAAAATTATTATGAGTGCAACTATTAAAATAATACTCATGTTTTTTCGACCCAAAATAGTTAATTAACTCCTTAATATAACTAATCTTTTTTAAGAATTTTTTGGGAAAACCTAGAAGGTAAAGTTAAGGTTATTAAACTTTTTATAAACATGATTAAGATGAATTTTATTTCTTTTTTCCATTCAGGCTCATGGGTAGAATAATTAATAAGATATTCCATTAAAATCAAACCTTGCTTAGGATTCGGCTGCTGCTGAAAAATTTTCCACATTAGATATTTATATAGTTCTGCTAAAGTCTTTCGTTTTAAAGGGTGTAAAGACTCAGGTGCTTGTTCAAAAGCTTTTTCAATGACTTTTAAACATTCTCTTTCTTGATTTTTAATTTGAGAGGACATTGAACGAGTAGAAACTCGATATAAAATCTGAGGGAGTGGAACTGCTACAAATTGATAAAGTGCTGCTAATCTCAGCCACATATCCCAATCGGCTACTGAGTTAATCGAACTGTCAAATCCCCCAACTTGATTTAACGCTTGTTTACGAATTAACGGGTTAGAACCATTTTCTAAAAAATTATTTACTAATAAATGTTGATAAATATTCCCATTAATTGTAATCTGTCTGCCAGAATGCAAAAATTGGCTTGACTCATCAATATAGTCTGTCCAACTATAGGCAACAGCAGCCTCTGGATTCTCTTGTAACGCTTGAAACTGCGCTTCTAATTTCTCTGGAGTCCATAAGTCATCAGCATCCAGAAAAGTAATATATTCACCTTGAGCCTGATCAATACCTCGATTGCGACTAATAGCTAACCCTCCATTATCGTAAGACAATATTCTAATTCGTGAATCTTCTATTTCCCTAATTATCTTAACTGTTGAGTCTTGAGAACCATCATCAACAATAATTAATTCCCAGTCTTTAAAAGTTTGATTTAAAACTGAATTAATTGTTTGTTGAATTGTTTTTTCTCCATTATATACAGGAATAACAACAGAAATTAAAACCATAATTTATTAGCAATATTCAATTGTTTCTAATTGATTTTTATTTTAGTCTTTAAACTGTCTATTTAACAAGTAAAAAACACTCCTAATCCGGCTTAAATAAATCTGCATTTTACACTCAGCAATTAAATCCGTTTTAAACTGACCCTGATATTTAAAATAATGTTCAATTGCATTGTAACTATTTCCTACTATAGTTCGCACCAAAATCATAGGCTTTTCATAGAATTTAGCACCGATCATTCGTAAGGGACAAAAAGATAAACATGATCCCTGAATCAAAGATAACAAGTAATCCCGTTTGAGTCGCCAAGCCGGAATCTGATGGTAAGTGTGCATAGATGGATTATACCAAATTTCCCAACCTGCTTTGTATAAATACATTAACGGTTCCCAATCATCCCCTTGCACCATTTTTCCCCCTGGCAACTTCCCACTCATTTGAGGTTGCTTGGGTACAATTTCACTCCACACCTGCTTTCTAACCACCATTGCTGCTCCTGGGGGTAAGCTTAACACCTGGGGTTGATAACGGTTGGGTTCTGGCCCCCGTTCTCGAATAGCTAAAAATCCCTCAATTGCCTTAAAATTTTCTGGGGGTGGAACTTCATAAACCCCATGAATTTGTCCGCCATAGGCACCCGCTTGGGGATAAACCTGTGCAAACTGATATGCTTGGGCTACCCAATTTTCATCCGGCCAGTTATCATCATCCAGAAACCCAATTAACTCCCCCTGAGCTTCCTCTAGTCCCCGTTGTCGGGCAAAAGCCGCACCCTGTTGCAATTCAAACACATACCGCAGAGGAAAAAATTCTTGCCAAGAATTTATCATGTCCTGAACAATAGTAGCGGTTTCATCGCTACTATTATTATCAACAACAATAATTTCCCAAGCGATATTTTCTGTTCCCTTTTGCGATCGCAATTTTTCTAAAACATCAGGAACACGAATAGAGCCATTATAGGTAGGAATAACAATGGTAAAATCGATCATTGTTCGTAAGTCTTCTTTAGAATGAGTTGATCCTATTTTATAACTAGAAAAATTAATAAGTTTCGGTTAATCTCGTTGTTTCCACTTCCATAAATAAAAAGGACTGATCACACTACTTCTTAAAAACTCCCTTTTACAAGCTTTGCATATTGGTTTTTTTTTAGTTTTTTTGATGTTCTAGGGCTGTTATCTATTTAATCAAAAGCTTAAATCTAGCTAATTTTTGGCTAAATTCAAAATTTGCTTCAGAAAGTTCTTGAAGAATATATTGTTTTTGTTCTTCGTTAAACAGTTGATGAAATTTCTGATCAAAGGGATTATAAATTCCTTGTTGTACAGAAACCTTCCAAGATTCAAAGGGTAATGTTACTTTTTTGGCAGCTTTCTGATAATTTTGCAACATTTTCGGTTCATAGTCTACACCGATAAACTCACAGAGTTTTGCTAAAACCAAAGGTTGGTTTTCAATGAGTTGTTCATATTGAACTAGGATATGATTAGGTTTATGTAGATGTTGGTAACTTAAACGAACATCTTTAATCCATCGTCGAATACAACGATCTAAATTCCAAGCTCCTTTCCAATCATCAGGATATTGATGGGTGACATCATAAAGGGAACTAACAACATCTGTTCCCTGGCGAACTAAATGAATAAATTTAGCCCCGGCAACTCGTTTTTCGATATAGCTAATATAATATAAATTCCCAGGAGTTTTTTCTAACCATAATTTTTTTTTCTGCTGTTGAGTCAATTCATCCAAAACTCGAATAAACCCTTGGATATATTGAATGTTAAACACCACCGTTTTAGGTAAATATCGTTTCAATTCAGGATGACCTGTTTCTGCTAAAAATTGGTTAAATCGTTTTCGAGCTAAAGGAGAAGGAATCCTCAATTTTGCCCGCCAACTTGAACGATTTCCTAACAAATAAGGAAAAAAATGGGATTCAGGAAAAGATGCAATTTTGGAATGAGCCGCTAATAAACTTTGCAATAGTGTTGTCCCTGAACGGGGACAGCCAACTAAAAATAATCGGGGGTAAAAAGGTTTCAACGGAAGCCAGACCTCAATCGATAGCATTGGGTTAACTTGTATTATACAATCTGTTTAGACTAATTGTCATCATGGAAGGTTAAATTTAATGTTAAATACTTCTGTACGGACGTTATGTATTACCCGTGATTTACCCTATCCCCCAAGATCGGATGCGCCCCTACGGAATTGGCAAAATATGAATCTAATGCAGCAATATGGGGATGTGGCTGTATTTTCAGTGTTTAGAGGGGAACCCCCCCCCAAAAAAACCTTACCCCGAATTCAACATTGGTATCACTACAATATTGATCAAAAACGACCATTCAAAGAACGGTTAAAAAGGGATTCTCTGCATTAACACCCTGGAGATGTGCTTATATAGATCGAATTAAACCTTTAATTTATCAAGGTTAGTTAATATTTACATAGAATAAATTGATAAAACTCTGCTGTTTTTTTTGCAATTAAACCCCAATCTAAATCATCACATTCTTGTTTTACTAATAAACTTAAAGCCTGTAAATCAAGAGTTGTGCTTTTTTGTAAGGCTTTCAGTAAACCTTGTTCATCCTTGGGGTCGTATAAAAGTTGATTAGCGACACCCAAGGTTTCTGCAATTCCGCCTAAGTCTGGTGCAATAATAGGTTTGTTATAAGACATGGCTAAAATTAAACTTCCTGATGTTAAAATCTTTTCAAAAGGAAATACAATCACATCCGCAGCACTTAAAAAAGTAGGAATATTATGAGGTTCAACAAACTCTGGAATCAGAATCAATCCAGGGATATTTTTAGATAATTCTTCTAATTCTAAATAATAAGATTTATTCACAGGCTTACCTACAATCACTAAGGTATCATCCGTAAAAAAATCTTGGTTATTTTTCCATATAGTTATCAATTTCTCTATTTTTTTATAAGGTTTTAGATAACCTATATTCATATAAATACGACCTGCTAAGGGTAATCCTAAGCGTTTTCGAGACTCACTAGAATTAATGGGAACGTCATAAACATCTCGATAATGTCCATGAGGAATAATAATCGATTTTTTTTTATTAAAATTACAAACCCTATCGACTAATTTTAAGCTGGAATAACTATGGAAAATAATCCCATCTACTAACCAAGATAAAATACCTCTTGTCCAACGTTCTAATTCGGGAAATGAATCATCATGAGAAAATTGGTTGTGAACAGTCCAAACAATTTTAAGACCTAACATTCGCACCAAAATAATATCTAATAAAAACTTAAGACAAACTAGCAATTTAGGAAATTTTTTGGGTGCCTTGATATAAAATTCAAGCCAATGAAGATGAACAATATTAACAGAACGGAAGTTGTGTTTTAAAGCACCTCTTAAAATCGGAAAATAATTTAGATAGTAATGCGAAAACTCAACGTGAATTTTTTCTTGAGCTAACCCTTCAGTCAGTAAAGATTGATAGGGGTTATCTTGGCGAAAATCTGGGAGCATTAAAACATGAATTTTAGAAAAAAGTATCATATACCGAGAATTTATAATTTCAGGTTGACAATAGAAATTATTTTCATGAAATAAAATTAGGAGAGTTGTAAAATCTCAACAACATTTTCAAGGGAAACTCAGAATTTATACCTTAAGTATGAAGCTTTAACCTGAATTTTAATCTATGTAGTGTTAACTTAACATAGATGATCTGGCTTTTTGGTAAAAAATGTATTAATTTTATTGACCTTATTTTAATTTTTGTAAACAACTCTTGTTAATCATTGCTCAATTAATATTTTTCTGATATAAATTTGATACTAGAAGTTAGTCTGCAAAGTTAATTTTAAATATGGCGATAATCTCTGTAGTCATCCCAGCCTATAATGCAGAAAAAACGATTAAACAAACAATTGATTCTATTTTAAATCAAACCTTTCAGTATTTTGAAATTATTGTAATTAATGATGGTTCAACAGATTCTACTTTAGATATTGTTTCTCATATTCATGATCCTCGAATTCAAGTTTTTTCCTATCCTAATTCTGGTGCTCCAACGAGCCGAAATCGAGGACTTGCTGTTGCTACTGGTGAATATATAGCCTTATTGGATGCGGATGATCTCTGGACTCCTGATAAATTAGAATCTCAATATCAAGCTTTAAAAAACCATCCTCAAGCTGCGGTAGCCTATAGCTGGACAGATTATATTGATGAGTCAGGAAATTTTCTAAAATCCGGTAGACATTTAACATTTAATGGGGATGTTTATGCTGAGTTATTAATACAAAATTTTTTAGAAAATGGTTCTAATCCTTTAATTCGTCGGGAAGCTTTTGCGGAAGTTGGAGGATTTGACCAATCCCTATTAGGGGGACAAGATCGAGATTTATATATTCGTTTAGCTGCTCGTTATCATTTTGTAGCTGTTCCTGTGGTTCAGGTATTTTATCGAATGTCTCCCTATTCTATTTCATCCCAAATACTTAGACAAGAAAAACAATGTGTAGCAGTGATTGAAAAAGCCTTTTTGCAAGCTCCTTCGTCATTACAACATTTAAAAAAACAAAGTTTAGCAAAAATTTATAAATATTTTATTGATCGAGCTTTAGAAGGATATCCATCTCCAGAAAAAGGTCGTGCTACTATTGGGTTTTTATTCAATTATATTCGATATGATTCCTCCGCCTTACAACAATGGCGATTTTGCCTGATAATTCTTTTAAAAAGTTTAATTATTGTTTTATTTCCACCCGCTATTTCCTCAAAAATATTATCCACTTTAAAAAAAATATTTTAATTCGATTGTTGTAATTTAAGAAAATCAAGATTTTTTGAAGATAGCTTTTTTTAAAAAATAAAAAGGACTGATAGCACTGGCTCTAAAAAATTCTAATTCACAAGCAGCAGCAAGATCAATCTTAATATCTTTTGAATGCTGAATTTGATGTTTAATAGAGCGTTTAATCCCTCCAAACATCACCTTAAAAAATACTAGGGGTTTTTCCCAAGTCGACGTAATCAACATTCTAAATTCACAGGATTTTGAACCATATAAAGAAGCTAGGGATAACAAATATTTTTTATCAAGCCGCTTACTGGGAATATAATGATCAAGGTGCATCTTGGGGTTATACCAAATTTCCCAACCTCCCTGATATAAATGTAAAGAAATTTCATAATCATTTCCTCCTCGTCCTATATTCATCAATTGAGAAGGAACGTGATCCAACCAAGCTTTTTTCCGCACGACTAACCCCGCACCGCAAGGAAGTTGTAAGCGTTCAGGACAAAATAAAAAGGGCTGATCACCACTTTCTCGAATTGCTAATAATAAATGTTCAACTCGTTTAAAATTTTGAGGCGGCTCCACTTGATAATTGGCATGAATTTGTCCCCCATAACTCCCCGCTTTAGGGTGTTCTTTGGCGAACAAGTAGGCTTGTAATACCCAATTTTCATCAGGAAAATTATCATCATCGATAAAAGCAACCAATTCTCCTTGACTTTCTTCTATTCCTCGTTGTCTAGCAAAGGCAATACCCTGTTGTTTTTCAAAAATATAGCGAAGTGGAAACAATTCATGCCATGATGTGATAATCTCCTGAATAATATTAGCGGTTTGATCATTGCTATTATTATCAACAACAATAATTTCCCAAGTGATATTTTCTGTTCCCTTTTGTGATCGCAATTTTTCTAAAACATTGGAAACACGACTAGCACCATTATAGGTGNGGGGAGAGGGAGGGGGACAGGGAAAGAGGAAGCAACTGTCAAAACTTGCTCTGTAAAAAAAATGTGATGTTTCACCGCCAAGAATCGAGTTAAATTAGATACAGAGGTGCGTCCATGTTTCTGGTTGACAACTGGGTAAAGTAACCAGACAGGCTAATTCAATTCCTGACCACGCGAGAAGAACCTGCCTTTACAGCAATAGACGTACATGGCACAGAAGCTTAAGTCTTGCTTGTTGAGGTAAACCATTGGCAGAAACAGCCGCGACTCTTAATCAACGTTGATCTGCCACAGTCTACCTCGATGATTCCCTATAAATTAAACGTTGATTTTCTTGAACCTTACCTTGTTGATTAAAAAGGAGTATGCAGCAGATGGTGTTAACCACCGCAACCCAACATCATATTGAGAATCATTCCAAACTCAAAAAAACCCATCCGAAGGCCCATAATCATTATCGATTTCAAGATTTCTTCAGCTTTGACTCATCAATGGGTACGGTGACAGACTGGAATGAAATGCGAAATATCTTTACCAGTGAAGATTTTATTATTGGTTTAGTGGAGGGATTAGAAGAGGAAGTTGGCAATGCCTCATCCGTGATTATGTACACCATTGGAAAAGAATGGGGGGTTAAGGATGCAGAGTTTTTCCAACACTGGTATGAAGCCGAGTTTGGTCAAAGTATCCGACAGTCTAACCTAATGTTTTTATTAGAAACTTGGTGGTGGCCGTTCACCGCCCAAGGCTGGGGACGTTGGGAAGTCGATATGAGCGATCGCAAACACGGTTGTATTTTCATTAACTTATTTGACTCCGCCGTTGCTCGTAGTTTAGGAGATGTGGGAAAACCGGTTTGTCATATTTATGCTGGATTATTTGCCGGATTTTTTAGCAAATTGGTCAAAAAAAGTCTCAGTTGTATTGAACTGCAATGTTATTCCATGGGAGAAACCTATTGTAAATTTCTCTTAGGAAACCCTGATCGCATTGATGCTGCGGGTTTCTGGTTGAATGAAGGCGCAACAGCCAGAGACATTCAACGGAAATTACAAGATGGAGTGATACTGCGATGACGAATCAAAACGCCTGGATGAGTGAGTCGGTTCAGGACTTTTTTAGTAACCTCAACTGGCTAGGTACACCCTCACGGGTACTACAAAACGGTCATTCTCCGACTTCATCCCAGATGAATTTAACTTTATCCGTCAGCGATTTTTTTCAAGGAATTGATTGGGAAGGGGTTCCCCAAGTGGGGGTTATGCCCATATCCTCTTCTTCCTCTACTCCTGTTTCCTTGGATGATCCTGATGTCACCATTGAGGATTTAATGGGATTATTTTAAACACAAATGCTGTCCACTCTGGGAAATAGGGGAGCATCAACAAGAGCTTTTATTTCCTCTTCGTAAAATTTTCCATCAAATTCATGAACCTGATCAAATCTGTATGCAAGCCGAATTAAATGAATTATTAGTTCAAGCGGAAAATCGCTATCTCCAAACAGAAGAATTGGTGGGTTTTAAAAGTTATGCAGAAACTTTAGCCCAGCGATTAAAAATTTATGAATTCCTTCGGGATCGAGAAATAGTTATTTTCCAACCGATTGCGGATCAAATTCCTAGCCAATTTCCTCACGAAAAGGAAGAACGATTAGAACAAATTTTACAGCAATGGATTCTGATTCTTCGTCATAGTGCGATGGCAATGTTATTAAATGATTCCGAATACCTTCAGCAACGAGTTATTGAGTGGTTATCTGGTTTAGTTCACGCTCATAATACCCAATCAATTGATACTCAAATTTATCAATTGCTTATGGCTCGTTTAAATGAATTACTTTCTCCAAAAGCCACAGTTTTCCTGCAACCATTCTTGGAACAGGTCAAAACGGGCTTGCTAGAATCTGGAGCCGAGAAGTCGTAAACCCTGGAAAACTAACCGTTTTTTCTTTGCATTTATTCCTCTGTTTATCAACCGTTAACGGTTAACTGTCAACCGTCCATACAGCCTGTTTTATTATGATTGAAATTACCAACTTACTGAGTAAACCGCAACTTCCGGGTAACTATTTCGCCTACAATGCTTATATTAAAGGGGATTTAGAATTAGGTTTACTAGAAAATCGTCTCGGTTCCCGTTTATTGGGGCTTCCCTTAACCCTAATTCAGGCGATCTATACTGGGTTAGAACAAGAAACAGGTCAAGCTACCCGCTTAGTTTTATTTAACTGTGGTCGTTGGTGGGGAAAAAACTTTTATGTTCGCTTTTGTGAAGAAACCAGCGAATATTATGGTAAAGCTGTAGCCCAGATGGAAATGATTGAATTCATTCAATGTTTACAACAATGTTGGAAAACTCATGGATGGGGAACCTTTGATTTAGATGCACGCTATACTAACACGGGATTTCTAATCCTGATGACTAAAAATTCACCCTTTGCCAGTGCTGCTCCCCAAGGCCAGCACCCCGCTTGTTTTTTAGAAGCTGGAGTTTTTAGTTCCTTTTTTAGTCGATTAACCGGACGAGATCTCCATTGTGTTCAAACCACCTGTGAATCGATGGGAGCAGATTGTAATTACTTTATTCTCGGTTTAAGTAATCGTTTACAAACCACAGAAGCTTGGGTTGATGAAGGAAAAGATCATGAAACGATTCTGAAACAACTGTGTGAAACATCGTGAGGGAGGAATGACCCGTTGATAGGCGAATTATTTTAGGTTAAACCCATGGATGCTATTGAACTGCTGAGTCGATATGCAGATGGAGAACGGGATTTTAAAGGTGCCAATCTGCGAGGAATTATTTTGAGCAGCAATTCTTATCGGCCCAATGCGGTACCGACTCTGGGTTTAACTAATATTCGAGAACCCCAAAATCGACCTCATCTAATTGGTGCAGATTTAAGCAATGCTGACTTAAGCGAAGCCCATCTCTGTTTGGTGAATTTGAGTAAAGCGAATTTGACCGGAGCTAATTTAGCAGGAGCAAATCTTAGTGGAGCGAGTCTGAGTGGCACAATCTTAACAGGGGCGAACCTGAGTCGGGTTAACCTCGAAGGTGCTCACCTGAATTGGGCAAATTTGCAAGAGGCCGATCTCAGGCATTGTAATCTCAAAAGTGCAGATTTTAGTTCTGCAATTCTGATAGAAGCGGTTTTGACTCAAGCCTGTTTGATCAAAGCTTATTTAATTAAAGCTAATCTCCGTCAAGCCATCTTAAAAAACACGGATTTAACCCAAGCTAATTTGAAAGATGTAGACTTATCAGGAGCAGATTTGAGTCAAGCTGCCATTATCCGAGCGAATTTAAGTGGAGCAAATTTAACGGGGGCCGATTTAACGAAAGCTCAAATGTTAAAAACCAATTTAAGACACGCTGATTTAACAGACGCTTTTTTGAATTTTGCTACTTTATTAGAAGCGGATCTCAATGAAGCTAATTTGAGCCGAGCTAACCTGAGTAAAGCGAATTTGAGTAAAACCTATCTGCGGAATGTGTGTTTAAATGGAGCTCATTTAAGTGGCATTAATTTAAGCGGTGCTGATTTAGGTGGAATTGATTTAAGGCAGAAATTATTAACAGGAATTAATTTAGCAGGTGCTTATTTAAGTGAAGCTAATTTAGCAGGAGCCTTACTCATGGATGCTAATTTAAGCGCCAGTAATTTAAGCTCGGCGAACTTAATTCAAGCTTGTTTAATTAATGCTGATTTAAGAAATACTCATCTCGCTAATGCCAATTTGACAGAGGCTAATTTAATGGGGGCTAATTTGAGCAAGGCTGATTTAAGAGGGGCAAATTTGAAAGGAGCAATTTTAGCAAATGCGGAAATTAAGGGGGCACAGCTACAGGGTGCTATATTACCGAATGGAAAAGTTTATAAATGATTGAGATTCTGGAAAATTCATGATGTTCTTTTTTTGCACAAAATAGCGATATTAAGTTCAATCAGAGGAAAAAATACATTTTTTTCCTCTGGTGTCAAATAATCTTCCAAGACATCGGACATGGCTTGGTAAGTAAATTCAGTAATATCTTGGACTTTAAACGCTTGTAAAATTGTTGCGAACCAAGTTAATAAACGTTCCTGTAAATAATCAGGATCATTAATTAATAAAACCATGGCCGAATATCGTAAAACTCGGATCGTATCTAAACGCCACTTTGAGGTAAAATCAATAGATCCTTTCATAAAAATTTGAGGATTAGTTTTGATGAGTTTATTTTGTATTTTTTGAAGAATTATAGGTTCATACTTTTGAAGTTTTTGATAGGCACTAATACGATATCGAAAAGTCTCCAAATAAGACTTTAAAAATTCTAATTCTTCGGGTGTTGCATAACGGCCATCAGCCTCAATACTCAAACGTTGTAACTCAGTTAACATAAATAAGAATTGCCAGGGTATAAATGTCACCTATAATCAGTTAACAATTATTCGTTAACACTTGTCAGTGAATCGTTAATCATTGTTGGCTATGGGAGGTTAGTTTTTGCCTATTGCAAGAGTCTCCATTACAAAACTGCTTATTCCCTATTAACTGATGACTGATAACTGATAACTGATTAAGAGACATCATCTTTAGCGTTACGAGTTCGAGCTAAATATTCGCCAACTTGCAAACGAGTATCTTTCAACTGATTCACAATAGATCGAGTAATCAATTTTCCCGTTTCCACCACAACTTGTCCGGTGATCGGATGCAGTAATTCTTGTTCTGCTCGCCGTCCAATCAGTGATTCTACATCTTCGATGGCATCAATATACATCCCCGAAGGTAATTCAACAATAATTCCTTCCCCAAGCACATGAGCTTGACAAGCTAAACGGGAATTGGGTTTAGCTGTTGTAATTACTTCCAAGGTTCTTTGTTCACGACGGCTGACTTTAGATAAACCCTCCATACCATCTTTAATGAAAACATGGCAGGTTGCACACATTCCTCGTCCTCCGCATTCTTTCAGAACGTGAAGTTCCTTAGTCATTAATGCCGAAAGCAAATTAGAATTAGTTTTAACTGCCATTTCTTCGGCAATTGGTTCTAGTCGAAGTATTTTAGCCATTTCCAGTAAAAATTAAATTAGAGAACCCACAGAGCAGAAATAATGTAGACTGCACAACTGAACCGCTCAATTCAGGAGAACAGGGGCGTTAACTCCTCCAAATTCAATCATAATCCCGAATTTAGGCTTTAGAACGATGCAGTTCACCTTGAGGCTCTTTCACCCAAATTGCATATCCCTTTGGGGTTTTTGTAATTACCGTACTGTCTCCTCCAGTTCCTAGTTTAGCCACAATTTCTAAGGTTTTATCAGCACCTTCTACCGCTTTAAAAAAGCTGTAGTATTCCTGATCAACGCAAACCGCAGGAACCGGTTTTTCTAAATCCGGTACTTTGATTTGGCAGGTTCGATATTGGCTTTGAGATTGTATGATTTTAGTAGGGGCAGGCCCCTGCTGTAGTTTCGTAGATTCCGATTCAACGGGAGAAAACATAAGCACTCTTCATCGCTGGGTAACGGATTAATGGGTCAGTAATGCCTATATTTTAGGTATACTTTAATACTATCGGAAATACCGTTAATGAGGTGGTCTAAAATACACCATGCAGGCTTCTCGATACCGAATTTTGGGGTTAGTAGGACAAGGTCAGTTTGGTAAAGTTTACTGTGCCAGTGATCGTCGCACTGGACAACTGGTGGCTCTGAAGGAATTAAGTCATCAGCGCGCACCTACTCACCAATTCTTGCAGGAACTGTGGTTCATTATTAGTCTACAACATCCCCACATTGCTGCTTGTCTCGGTTTAGAACATATCCAAACCGGACGCTATTTGGTCATGGACTATTGCGAGGGGGGAACTCTGCGCCATCTTCTTGAACAACAGGATTCTCTGCGACTACAAGAAGCGTTAAACCTGATCATTGGTGTTTTAGAAGGTTTACACTACGCTCATCAACGGGGTATTATCCATTGTGACATTAAACCTGAAAATATCCTACTGACTCTACAAGCCCAAGGATGGTCTTCAAAATTATCAGACTTTGGAATTGCCCGTCGTCTGCCCATCGTAGGCAAATTATCTATTGCCCAAAAAGCCTCCACCTTTACCGGGGGATCTCCAGCTTATATGGCCCCAGAACGATTTTATGGCCTTTATTCAGCCCGATCCGATATTTATGCGGTTGGAATTGTCTTATTTGAACTGTTAGTTGGAGATCGTCCTTTTCATGGTTTACCCGGTGAGTTAATGTGGGCGCAGTTAAATCAACGGTTGCAGATCCCTAACGAGATTCCTGAAGCGTTACAAACTGTAATTCAAAAAGCTTTAGAAAAGCTCCCGGCTCGTCGCTACAACACCGCAGAACAAATGGCAGAAGCCTTACGCAAAGTCATTGTTCATCCCCAAATTCAAAGCCTTGCTGATTTTATTGTTCCTTGGAAAAACTCCAATTTACCGACTAAAAATCACACCCAATTAGCAGGGGTCTATACCTCCGTTTCTCCTCTGATCTTACATCACTCTATCTCTTTACCTTCGGTTCATCAGTCTAAATTCCCCTTCAATTGTATTTCCAATTTTCCTTATCTTTATACAGGATTTGGTCAGGCTTTAGAAATTTGGTCTATCCCCCAAGATTTATCTCCATCGGTTCAGCAAGTTGCTATTTCTTCTCAAGAACAAATTCAATTTCCTGAACCTATTTTGGGGATGCTTCCCCTGGGAAACGGCTGCTGTGTTTTAACCCCGAATCGAATTTATCACTGCACTCCTTTTCAAAAAAAATCTCAATCTTTGTTAAATTTAAGTTCGATTCAATCCTTACAATCTAATCGTCAGCAATCTCCTATCTCTCCTGATTTTTTTGGGGAAAATGAAGATTCAACCTCTGTCATAAAAACCTTTGATCCAGAGTTATTATATAAAATTACGATAGAACCCAATAGTCGCTATATGGCTTTAGCATTTTCAGGACAATTACGATTCTACTCTTTAACCCAAAAATCAGACTATCTTGTTCTCAAACCTCTGAAAAAATTATCCCTAGCTGTATCTCAAGTTCCCGAAATTTTCTTCTTAGATAACAGACATTTACTTTGTGTTTGGTTAAACTTTAAACAACAAAACTTTAATATGTTCCGGGTCTATACTCGCCGAGGAATGCCCATTGGAAATCTTAAATTATCTATTCCTTTAAAACAACTGCTACCTACTCCTCAACCCTATACTTTATTGGGAATTGGACTCGATGATCAACCTTACCTTGTTCTCTTACGTTTAAAGCCCCTGAGCGTCATTCGCATTCCTTTAAGTTCTCCCCCAACTGTTGCTTGCGCTACCTCTTGGGGATATGTTATAGCGGATGAAGAAGGAAAATACACCTTTTTTGATTTGGAAGGGAATTTGATCAGTTATGATTTTGGCCCTGTTAATCCTAAATCTCTAGCTTTCTGGGGAAAAACGGGATTAGCCATTGTTACTTATACCGAAAAACAAGGTTATCTACATTTTGTAAAATCTGTTAATTTTGAAAGAGACTTATGAATAACAACCCTTTAATTCCATCTATGAACTCCCAAGAAATACCTCCCAGTGATATCGAAAACTTATCGAAAAATCAACTTAAAAATTTAATGAATTTTCCCGATCAAACTTTAATTAAATTTAAAGATGAAGTCTCTTTTAATTTAGTTCCTCCCTCTCCTGAAATTTCCGCCCCTGTTATCCAGGCTATGCAAGGATTAGTTCAAATTATAGCTCATTTGCGATCACCGAATGGGTCATGGCCTAGTGATTTACCCCAAACCCCTGAAAACTTAATTCCTTATGTTACAGAAGAAGTTTCTGAACTTCTAGCGGCTTATCAAACTCATCCAATCTCTGCTTCTAATATTAAATCCGACTCCTTCCCTAAAAAAGACAGCAGTATTCAAACTCCTGTTATTTTATTCCTTAATACTTTAATTTCTCAGTTATTATGGAATTTTGCACAAACCTCTTATCAATTTATGCGACTTTTGACGGGAATTAATGCTGAAATTTTATTACCCCATCAAGATTGGACTCCAGGAAAATTAAGATTAGTTGCTAGTCTCATCATTAAAACTGAAAATTTCCAAAGTTCTATTGATTTAGCAACCAGTGATTCCCCTCCTACCCTAATTACTTCAGAAGCTTATCTTCAATCTAATGATTGTTCTTTTTGCCAAAATCCTTTAGAAGTTCAATCTTTTGTACGACAAATCACACATCACTTTCAAGATAATTTTCAAGGGTTTAATCTCTTGAATCATCCTATCCAAGCTGAATTTTTATCCCCTAAAAGTCAATGGGAACCCATTGAAATGAGTATAGAAATAGGATTTCAATTTATTCCTGATTCTAAAACATCCGAAGTGAGTCCCTTTCATTATTTTTTAGAAAATGCCCCTGTAGATGAAGAATTGTTTCAAAATACCCCCATTCAAGATGTTGAATATTCCATTTTAGCTTCTATTCCCCACTCTGCTTTACTCAAAACTCACGTTCGACTTACTGATCCGAATATTATTCAACCTTATATTCAAACCCAAATTAAATATTATGGATTACACGGACTACAACGAAAAAAACAGTTACAACTTACCAATTCTGTTAACTCTTTCTTAACTCTTGACTCCCAAACAGAAGAATCTGAATTAATCGAGTTAATTCAAATTACTGATGAATTAGTTGATATAATTTACAGTTCTAAATCGTCATCTAGCTTAATTCGTCTTCAACCTGAAATTCCCTTAATCGATTTATCGCTAAGATTATTATGGCAGATCGTTAAAAGCAGTTATAATGTTATGCAATTAATGAGTGGGATTCAAGCCAAAGTCCTCCAACCTGGATTTTTATGGCAAACAGGAACATTAAGATTATTAATGGTTCTAAGTGCAGAATTTTTAAGCGATTCTTGGGAATTGGATATTGCGACTAGCCAACCTCTTAAATTTGATTTAAAACCCATTATTCCTGAATCTATTATTCAATCTGATTGGAGTGAATTGTGTCGATCTCCTCAATCCCTAGTCGTTTTAAAATTGCAAATCATTAATTTATTAGAAACTCTTCCTGAACTCCAAAGCTGGATGAAAGGAGTTAAGATAGATTGGGGGAATTCTAATGAGGATTTAGAATTATCCCCCAATTGGCAATCTGGATTAGCTCAACTCAGCCTTGATTTTGAGTGGATTCCTGCACAGCCCGGTTCCCTAGAATAAATACCCTGATCTTTTGATTCTATTCCTAATATTCACTTGTAGATATTAACCAATGTATATTTACGCTTTTTTGAAAACACCCACATCACCCCTCAAGCTTCCTCAAGGGATTAAGGGTTCTTTAGAAATTATTAGTGATCAGGGATTATCTGCTCTTGTAGAACCCGATTTACAAGCCGAAGATCTCCCTGATACAGACGAACAATTAATGCAAGCCGTTGTCACTCATGATCAAATCACCTGTACCATTTTTTACCAAACTTCTCTGTTACCCGTCCGTTTTGGAACCTGTTTCCGTTCAAAAACAGCCCTGTTGGAGCATTTAGTTTTATATCAACAGAACTATTTACACAAATTAGACCAACTCGAAGGAAAAGCAGAGTATTGTTTACAAGGAGTTCCCCTCGAACCGCCAGCAAACACACTCACTCAAACTAATCCCACGGACTTACCTCCTTTGCGCGGTCGGGATTACTTTTTAGCTAAAAAACAATTACATCACCATCAATTACAACATCAGCAGCAGCAAGCCCAACAATGGCAGCAGTTAGTTGAGGTACTGTGTCAAACCTATCCAGAAACCTGCCTAGCCGATAGCCAACCCAATAGAGAACGAATCTATATATTGATGCCGCAGAGCAACGAATCCAAACTACAAGAGCAACTGAAGCAATGGCAAAGCCAATATACTCATTGGCAACTCAGTCTGGGGAACGCTGTACCCCCTTATCATTTTTTGTAACAACCAGCTTGTATGGCCCTTACAAACAGATGCTTTCCAGTCGTTCCATCTCTAGAAAGGGGAGAATAGCTATAAACCATTACCAGACAAGGATTTGCCCCGGTTCAAAAAAAAGTCAAGAAAAGGGGTTGACAAAGCCGAGGAGATTAGATACATTGGTAAATGCGCTTGAGAGACGAAAGAACCGAAAGCGCACCGAACCTAGAAAAAATAATACGTTTGAAAGTCGAATTAACGAACTCCTAGTCAAAAAATCAGGAGAGGAATCAGTTATAAAGACTGAGGACTCCCAAAAGATAACATGACTAGCAAGTCTAGTCAACAGAAGAGCTACAAATTCTTCAAAATGGAGAGTTTGATCCTGGCTCAGGATGAACGCTGGCGGTCTGCTTAACACATGCAAGTCGAACGGGAATCTTAGGATTCTAGTGGCGGACGGGTGAGTAACACGTAAGAACCTGCCTGTTGGACGGGGACAACAGTTGGAAACGACTGCTAATCCCGGATGAGCCGAGAGGTAAAAGATTAATCGCCAACAGAGGGGCTTGCGTCTGATTAGCTAGTTGGTGTGGTAAGAGCGCACCAAGGCGACGATCAGTAGCTGGTCTGAGAGGATGATCAGCCACACTGGGACTGAGACACGGCCCAGACTCCTACGGGAGGCAGCAGTGGGGAATTTTCCGCAATGGGCGAAAGCCTGACGGAGCAAGACCGCGTGGGGGAGGAAGGTTCTTGGATTGTCAACCCCTTTTCTCAGGGAAGAAGAAAGTGACGGTACCTGAGGAAGAAGCATCGGCTAACTCCGTGCCAGCAGCCGCGGTAATACGGAGGATGCAAGCGTTATCCGGAATGATTGGGCGTAAAGAGTCCGTAGGTGGCCCTTCAAGTCTGCTGTTAAAGAGCGAGGCTTAACTTCGTAAAAGCAGTGGAAACTGGAGAGCTAGAGTGTAGTAGGGGCAGAGGGAATTCCTGGTGTAGCGGTGAAATGCGTAGAGATCAGGAAGAACACCGGTGGCGAAAGCGCTCTGCTGGGCTACAACTGACACTGAGGGACGAAAGCTAGGGGAGCGAATGGGATTAGATACCCCAGTAGTCCTAGCGGTAAACGATGGAAACTAGGTGTGGCCTGTATCGACCCGGGCCGTGCCGGAGCAAACGCGTTAAGTTTCCCGCCTGGGGAGTACGCACGCAAGTGTGAAACTCAAAGGAATTGACGGGGGCCCGCACAAGCGGTGGAGTATGTGGTTTAATTCGATGCAACGCGAAGAACCTTACCAGGACTTGACATCTCTGGAATCTCTCTGAAAGGAGAGAGTGCCTTAGGGAACCAGAAGACAGGTGCTGCATGGCTGTCGTCAGCTCGTGTCGTGAGATGTTGGGTTAAGTCCCGCAACGAGCGCAACCCTCGTCGTTAGTTGCCATCATTAAGTTGGGAACTCTAGCGAGACTGCCGGTGACAAACCGGAGGAAGGTGAGGATGACGTCAAGTCAGCATGGCCCTTACGTCCTGGGCGACACACGTACTACAATGCTAAGGACAGAGAGCAGCCAACCCGCGAGGGAGAGCGAATCTCAGAAACCTTGGCACAGTTCAGATTGCAGGCTGCAACTCGCCTGCATGAAGGAGGAATCGCTAGTAATCGCAGGTCAGCATACTGCGGTGAATCCGTTCCCGGGCCTTGTACACACCGCCCGTCACACCATGGAAGTTCGCCACGCCCGAAGTCATTACTCTAACCCGCAAGGGGGGAGGGTGCCGAAGGCAGGGCTGATGACTGGGGTGAAGTCGTAACAAGGTAGCCGTACCGGAAGGTGTGGCTGGATCACCTCCTTTTCAGGGAGACCTACTTCTGGAGAAGTGCCAAATCCCAACAAAAAAAGCACTCACAGAAGTCATCCCAGGTCGGAACTAGGAAAAAGAAAAAGAGACTTTCAAACGTCAACTAGGTTGGGTAAAAGGGCTATTAGCTCAGGTGGTTAGAGCGCACCCCTGATAAGGGTGAGGTCCCTGGTTCAAGTCCAGGATGGCCCACCTAAACAATGTGGGGGTATAGCTCAGTTGGTAGAGCGCTGCCTTTGCAAGGCAGATGTCAGCGGTTCGAGTCCGCTTACCTCCACTAAACCCATCAAAACCGAGAACAAACTAGCACTACAGCTTTCATCACCAGAAAGAGTAAATGCTGGAAATGTTCCAGCCAGAACCTTGAAAACTGCATAGAAAAATCAGAAGGGATCAAAAATGAAACCCAAACCGGGAAGAAAAAACCCGGAAAATTTTGGTGTTCAGGAGTTCGGAAACGAACAGTGATTCAAAAAGAGAATTGGTCAAGATAGAAAGGGCTGACGGTGGAAACCTTGGCACACAGAGGCGAAGAAGGACGTGGCGACCGACGAAAAGCTCCGGGGAGCGGGAAGCAAGCAATGAGCCGGAGGTATCCGAATAGGGCAACCTAGAAACACTACATTGAATCCATAGATGTAGATGAGCGAACCGGGCGAACTGAAACATCTTAGTAGCCCGAGGAAAAGAAAGCAAAAGCGATTTCCCCAGTAGTGGTGAGCGAAAGGGAAACAGCCTAAACCAACTGGGTATCCAGTTGGGGTAGTGGGACAGCAAGACTGGACTTAGAGAATTAGACGAAGCAGATGAAACCTGCACCAGAGAAGGTGAAAGTCCTGTAGTCGAAAGTTTGAAGAGCCAAGCTGAATCCCGAGTAGCACGGAGCCCGTGAAAGTCCGTGTGAATCCGCCTCGACCACGAGGTAAGGCTAAATACTCCTGTGTGACCGATAGAGAAACAGTACCGTGAGGGAAAGGTGAAAAGAACCCCGGGAGGGGAGTGAAATAGAACCTGAAACCGTCAGCTTACAAGCAGTGGGAGTCCGATTAAACGGATGACCGCGTGCCTGTTGAAGCATGAGCCGGCGAGTTAAAGGCGATGGCAGGTTAAGACCGAAGAGGTCGAAGCCCAAGCGAAAGCGAGTCTGAACAGGGCGAAGTCGTCATCGTTTTTAGACCCGAACCCGGGTGATCTAACCATGTCCAGGATGAAGCTTGGGTAAAACCAAGTGAAGGTCCGAACCGACCGATGTTGAAAAATCGGCGGATGAGGTGTGGTTAGGGGTGAAATGCCAATCGAACCCGGAGCTAGCTGGTTCTCCCCGAAATGTGTTGAGGCACAGCGGTTGCAGAAAAATCTGGGGGGTAAAGCACTGATTCGGTGCGGGCTGCGAGAGCGGTACCAAATCGAGTCAAACTCTGAATACCCAGAGGAAAGCAACCAGTCAGACGGTGGGGGATAAGCTCCATCGTCAAGAGGGAAACAGCCCAGACCACCAGCTAAGGTCCCGAAATCATCACTAAGTGAGAAAGGAGGTGGGAATGCTCAGACAACCAGGAGGTTTGCCTAGAAGCAGCCAACCTTAAAAGAGTGCGTAATAGCTCACTGGTCAAGCGTTGCTGCGCCGAAAATGAAAGGGGCTAAGTGATGTACCGAAGCTGTGGAATATGATTGTATTGTATTGGTAGGGGAGCGTTCTGGCGTAGGGAGAAGCATTAGCGAAAGCAGATGTGGACGAACCAGAAGTGAGAATGTCGGCTTGAGTAGCGAAAATGTAGGTGAGAATCCTACACCCCGAAATCCTAAGGGTTCCTCCGCACGGCTCGTCCACGGAGGGTAAGTCAGGGCCTAAGGCGAGGCTGAAGAGCGTAGTCGATGGACAACGGGTGAAGATTCCCGTACCATTGGTAGATTGGTCAGGGGGACGGAGAAGGTGTGTGCTAGCCGGACGATGGTTACCGGTGCAACCGTTCAAGGTGTTGAGGTCTGGAGAAAACAGACTGAGCTAAGGCGGGAGTCCGACCCTCTAAGGAGGGGAAGTAGAGAGCATCAAGCTTCCTAGAAAAGCCCTAAAACCGTTAATTTATCAATGCCTGTACCCGAAACTGACACAGGTAGGAAGGTTGAGAAAACCCAGGGGCGCGAGATAACTCTCTCTAAGGAACTCGGCAAAATGGCTCCGTAACTTCGGGAGAAGGAGTGCTTATGAAAGTAAGTCGCAGTGAAGAGGCCCAGGCGACTGTTTACCAAAAACACAGGTCTCCGCCAACTCGAAAGAGGAAGTATGGGGGCTGACGCCTGCCCAGTGCCGGAAGGTTAAGGAAGTCGGTCAGGGGAAACCTAAAGCTGATGACCGAAGCCCCGGTGAACGGCGGCCGTAACTATAACGGTCCTAAGGTAGCGAAATTCCTTGTCGGGTAAGTTCCGACCCGCACGAAAGGCGTAACGATCTGGGCGCTGTCTCGGAGAGAGACTCGGCGAAATAGAATTGTCTGTGAAGATACGGACTACCTGCACCTGGACAGAAAGACCCTATGAAGCTTTACTGTAGCCTGGAATTGGGTTCGGGCTTCTCTTGCGCAGTATAGGTGGGAGGCGTTGAAGTCATCCTTGTGGGGATGATGGAGCCATCGGTGAGATACCACTCTAGAGAGGCTAGAATTCTAACTGGTTCCCGTGAATCCGGGAACAAGACAGTTTCAGGGGGGCAGTTTGACTGGGGCGGTCGCCTCCTAAAATGTAACGGAGGCGCGCAAAGGTTCCCTCAGAATGGTTGGAAATCATTCGCAGAGTGTAAAGGCATAAGGGAGCTTGACTGTGAGACTTACAAGTCGAACAGAGTGGAAACACGGCCTTAGTGATCCGACGGTACTGTGTGGAAAGGCCGTCGCTCAACGGATAAAAGTTACTCTAGGGATAACAGGCTGATCTCCCCCAAGAGTTCACATCGACGGGGAGGTTTGGCACCTCGATGTCGGCTCATCGCAACCTGGGGCGGAAGTACGTCCCAAGGGTTGGGCTGTTCGCCCATTAAAGCGGTACGTGAGCTGGGTTCAGAACGTCGTGAGACAGTTCGGTCCATATCCGGTGCAGGCGTAAGAGTATTGAGAGGAGTCCTCCCTAGTACGAGAGGACCGGGAGGAACGCACCTCTGGTGTACCTGTTATCGTGCCAACGGTAGACGCAGGGTAGCCATGTGCGGAGTGGATAACCGCTGAAAGCATCTAAGTGGGAAGCCCACCTCAAGATGATTACTCTCATTGGCTTAACCAAGTAAGGTCACGGGCAGAACACCCGTTTATAGGTGTTAGGTCGAAGTCCAGCGATGGATGCAGCCGAGACACACTAACAGACCGAGGGCTTGACCTCATCTCTTTTCTTCTGATTTTCTATGCAGTCTTCAGTTTTCTGTTTTTTATTAAGGTTTATCTGAATAGCTGCCCTGACTTAAATCGGGGCAGTTGTTGTTTAAAGGTTTTTTTTAGGAGATCCCTTTAACCGTATGGGTTTCAAACAAGTTCTGATTTGTCAAAATCGCACCTGTCATAAACAAGGGAGTGACAAGATATTAGTGTTGTTTAAGGATGAATCTCCTCCTGATGTCCAAATTCAGGGAATAGGCTGTTTAGGACAGTGTGGCAACGGGCCGATGATGATTGTTCTACCTGATGAGGTTTGGTACAGTCACCTTGAACCGATGGATGTATCAACTATTATTCAACAGCATTTACAAGGTGGATGTCCTGTGGAGGCTTTGAGAATGAAGGTGAAGAAGTGATTGAGGATTTCTCCACCTTCAGCAAAATCCTATAGGGGAGGATGTTTTAAAAAAGGAACATCAACAACTTCAGCTTCTATTTCACCCACCTTGACCTTAGAACCTACTCCACCTGCCTTGGTGCGAATATAACCTAAGCCAAAATGCTCTCCATCCGTGTTGGTATAACTGGTTAATATTCCAACTTTGGCATCCTCAATCCAAATCGGCGTTCCAGGTGAAACGGGTGCATTCAAGCGAATACCCCACAGTTGCTGTTTAACTCCTTTATAAGTATTGAGACGCGCAATCGTTTCTTGACCAATGTAACAGCCTTTATCAAAGGAAAGCGTTTGCCATAAACCTGCTTCCAGAGGATTGTAAGCTTCTGTTAATTCAGCGTCTGGAACTGGACGACCTTGGCGAATGCGTAAATGTTGCCAAACAACTTCACCCAATGGAATAGCACCCACTTGGGTTAGGGTTTGCCACACAGAGACAGCAGCAGAGGTAGGAATGATGAACGTATAGCCAAGGGTTGTTAAACCACTACCAGCACTAATACGGACAGTTGAACCGGCAATTTCCAATAATTGATGGCAACCTAACGGCTGTTGTTGCAGATCGGTTACACCTAACTTCTGGAGAACACTGCGACTATCTGGCCCTAGGAGACTGAAAATGGAATAATGGCTACTGAGATCCTGCAATTCTACCTGATCCATTGGGAAAATGAATCGATCTAACCACTCCATTAACTGCTGACGACGGTTGGGTGAAATTAACAGGAGAATTGCATCTTCTGTGATGAATACTGTAGCCAGGTCAAGGGTTCGAGCCGTTGAAGTTACAAATACGGTATCACAACCTTCTCCCGGTTTGAGAGTTTGAATAGAATTGGTACTTTGATTATGTAAAAATCGCAGTCGGTCTTCCCCGGAAATTTTTAACAGTCCCCAATGAGATCGATCATATAAAGCAACACCCTGTTGGCTGGCATGGATCGCTTCGGTGTCATTTCCAAAGCTCATCGGAATGACCTTCTCTAGGCTAGAGGTTTCAAAAATAGCACCAGTCTTGGCTTGTAAATTTTGTAATTCTGAAATCATTGTTGGAGTTGGAAGATTAAAATTTTTTCAACATTGATGAGTATAGAAAATTAAGCGCAAAAATGGGTTGCTTCAGGGCGTAAGACGCGCAAATAAATCTTCAATAATCTGACGGGTTTTATCTTCGAGCTTCTGCCAATCAACGTCCCCTGTTTCTTGATCAATTAAGGTTGTGTCAATTTCAACCTCAAGACTTTCTTGAGCAGCATGGGTAGGACGATAGTTTTGAAAACAGATTTGATAACACAATTCCCAAATATCTATGCTGACTTTTTGACCATTATGTTCTAAGTCTAGCCGATATCCAGGGAATGGGTCTTGAATTTCCTGGTAAGTTCCTGTCCAAATCGATTCGTCTAATTGTTTACGGATATTGTCGAGGAGACGAATAAAAGCAGGTTGCATCAGGAGTTCAGCTTGCTGCCAAGCCATTGGATCTTTAATTTTAGGTCTCATGGATTTCAATTTTAGAGGGATTTTTTCATTGTCTCAGTTCAGGTTGAAAGTAGCCAAATCTTGTTTAAATTAGATGGGGCAAACTAAACAATTAAGGGTTCTAAATTGTTACAATACTTAAAAAAGCTATGCTCAGTTTGATTAACCGATAAACGCTTCTATTTTACAGGAAACCTCTCAAAAGGAAGATGTAATTTGCCTCTGAAGTGAGTAAAAATTAGCATGATAGGTGAAACATTAGGGAAGTAAAGTTTAATGCTGAAGTTAAAGGATGAAGAAATAATCAATTAAAAACTTTAGGGTTGGCTTCAAAATTTCTTCATTGTTCGCCTCTAGCCTTAAACTCAAACTCGAAGTTTCTTCAATTTTGAATCGACTGTTCATCGTAACTGAGAATGAACAAATTAAAATAGACAAATGGAAAATTTTGATAAAAAATCGATCTAATACAATCCAGATTTCTGCGAAAGCACGGAATTAGTTTAATTACAAAAACCCGGTTTTAAAACATTTTAGTTTATCAACTGTATCTGTACTGTTGAGTTCATTTTATTTGATTTTTTGATAGGAGAATAATATCCATGAATGACTGTCCCTGTTGCTCTTCTTCCATGCTCCGTCATATTGAGCATAACCGAGTGTATTGGTATTGTTCTTATTGTCATCAAGAAATGCCTAATTTTGCCTTGGAGATTGCTCAGAATAAACAGAACTCTTCTGCTCGTCATGCTTTTAACCCCTTAAAAACTCGGAATCAGCGTTTGGCGAAACTGGCGTTAAGTTAAATTATCACAATAGTTACTTTTTTTCAAGCTTAAGGTTTTAGGTTTGGGGTTTTACGAACTTCCCCCTGTGTAATTGCTTTGATAAAAATTACGATTGTGATCTATCTTATCCCATTTAATGCAAGTTGTAGAAGTTTCAGCATTAACAAAACGAGTGAGTTAATCACACTTGTTAAACAGAAGCTAACTGCATCGATATCGGACTCATCCTTGATGTCAGGTGTAAAGCTATAGGGCTGAGTCCAGTTACTAATCTGCTATATTCAGAACTACTGAGATCTTTTGTGGTGTAGATAACCCTATACCCTACTGGGTGAAATATTCCGGGTAGGGTTTTAAAATCGATCAAAAACTTTCCTGTAGGGTAAAAATTACTGAATAAACTATCAATTTGATATAATGTTAGAACTGTCTGCCCTAGGACTATTACAGCGAGAACCCTTACATGGCTACCGACTGAAACAGCGACTAGAGTTGTTTCTTAGTAGTTGTATGAGTGTGAACTATGGAGCAATTTACCCTTTGCTCAAACGTTTAGAAGAACGAGACCACATTCAGGTATTACTGGAAGAGTCTGGGGATGCCGGAGCTAGTCGCAGAATTTATGCGATTACTCCTAGCGGGTGTACTCGCTGGCGGGAAAAGATGTTAGAACAACCTCAAGAAAGCTGGGTTAAAAGTCGCGCTCGATTTTTAGTCAAATATTTCTTTTTTGGAGATTTAGAATCTTCCGAACGAGTGCGATTAATTGAAAATCGTTTAAGAGTTTGTCATCAACGAAAAGCTTATTTAGAGACTCAAGAAATGGGGAATTTGGTGACGGACTCTTTCCAATCTGCAACTTGGGAACGTGCAAAATTCATGTTGGTATCAGAAATGGAGTGGTTACATGAATGTTTGGAAAAAGAAAATTTACCTCATTCCTCCTCTATCTCAAGGAAGATGTTAGGTGAGCTTAACATATTGTAACGTCTAGTAAAATACTGGATTTATCTCTTTTCTCATCATTCTGCTCCGTAAAAAACGACCTCAAATTTAGCTGAACAATGTCTTATTCTAAATCCCCTAAATCAACCACAAAAGAGCAGGATCAAGACTGGGCTGAACAGGATAATCCTCTAATCCAAACCGACCTTAACCCTCAATCTTTACCTGCAACAACTGTCTCAGAATCGACGGTTGTAAAAACAGGATGGTTCCCCATTACTCTAGTTACATTAATAGCATTAGGTCTGGGTTTTGCAGGGGGGCAATGGTGGCAAGCCAACCCAAACAAGGGGGAAAACTTAACAGCAGACCAACCGAAACAGCCTAGAGGAAATGGGGTTAGAATCGCTGGGGTAGAAACTTCCAATCTGGAAGAAACTTCTGAATTTGTAGGGACATTAGAAGCAAAACGGGCGGTAGATATTAAACCGGAAATTGAAGGTCGAATTACTCAAATATTAGTAGAATCCGGGCAGATGATTCAACAGGGAGAAGCAATTGCACGATTAAAAAGTGATGATGTAGAAGCAAGTTTAACGCAAGCGAAAGCCAATCTAGTTCGTACTCAAGCTCGTTTATCGGAATTACAAGCTGGAAGTCGTCCTGAAGAAATTGCTCAAGGAAGGGCAAAATTAGCGGAAGCAAAAGCGGGATTAGCTGATGCTGAATCTGGTAGTTTTTTAGCAGAAATTAATCAAGCTCAAGCTCAAATTGATTCGATTCGAGCCGAAGCTCAATTAGCTGAAAATCGGGTGAATCGCTTTGAAGCATTAAGCCGATCTGGGGCAATTTCCCAGGATGAATTTGATGCGTTATTGTCGCAAAAAAACAGTGCTGAAGCTAATTTACAAGCGGCGCAACGTCGTTTAGAACAATTACAAAAAAATCGACAATCAGAAATTAATTTACGTCGGGCCGTTGTAGAACAGGAACAACAAGCGTTAAGACAGTTAGAAAACGGAACTCGGATTCAAGAAATTCAACAGGCGGAAGCACAAGTTGCAGAAGCCGCAGCACAAGTTCGCAGTATTGAAGTTCAGTTGCAAGAAACAGCCGTTTTAGCACCCTTTACTGGAATAGTTGGGGATGTGGATATTAAAGTAGGAGATTATGTGGATAAAGGGGATATCCTTACTCGTTTAACCGCTAATGATCAGTTAGAATTACGCTTACCTATTCCTTTAGAACGTAAGGCAGATTTAAAAATAGGATTAGCTGTGCAAATGGTTGATGCTCAGGGAAAAGTATTAGCCACAGGACGCATCAGTTTTATTTCCCCATCGGTGAATCAAGACTCTCAAACGATTTTAGCAAAAGCCACGTTTGATAATGGTCAAGGCTTATTTAAAGATGGTCAATTTGTGCGGGCTGAAGTCGTTTGGAAACAAAAACTAAATGCAGTGGTTGTACCGATGACAGCCGTTAAATTTCAAGGTAATCAACGCTTTGTCTTTTTAGCGGAAGGACAGGAAAAATTAACCGCAAAACGACAACCTGTTAAATTAGGTTTAATTCAAGGCGATCGGGCTGAAATTTTAGAAGGACTTCAACCGGGACAAAAACTTATTGTT
>NZ_LN889782.1:5675-6089 GCF_900009145.1 Planktothrix tepida PCC 9214 | reverse complement strand
TTAATCCCAATACTATCGTTATCTTGGTTAATGAAATCTAAGGTATCGGGAGGTAAAGTTGTATATTTGCTATCACTACTGGGGTCAATACTGCTAATAATGAAATAAGCGATATCTCCATCTCGAATATTATCATCAACTCCGGTAACTGTAACAACTTGAGGGGTACTCCAATTTTGGGAATTAAAGGTCACGCTAGGGGTTGATAAACTGGCTTCTTGGGGGTTACTGTTGCTGAGAGTAATCAGAACGTCTGATGTGGGTTGGGAGGTTAAGACGATGCTGAAATTTCCGGTGTCTCCGGCTTCTGATGTTAGGGTATCTGATGTGGTAAGGTTAATCCCAATACTATCGTTATCTTGGTTAATGAAATCTAAGGTATCGGGAGGTAAAGTTGTATATTTGCTATCACTA
>NZ_LN889782.1:0-5578 GCF_900009145.1 Planktothrix tepida PCC 9214 | reverse complement strand
TCCGGTTAAGGTGAGATTTTCTACTTCCGTAGGTAAAGTATAGCTAATAGAAGATTGAACTAAGTCGATTCCTTCACCTGCTAATTCTGTTACAATATCCCCAGGATTATCGATATTATAAGTATCGTTTCCGGCTTTCCCAGCGAGAATATTATTAGCAATATTTCCTGTAATAATATTGTTTAAACTATTTCCTGTACCATCAATGGTGGCTGTTCCTGTTAAGGTGAGGTTTTCTACTTCTGTAGGTAAAGTATAGCTAATAGAAGATTGAACTATATCTGTTCCTTGACCTGCTAATTCTGTGACAATATCTCCAGCATTATCGACATTATAAGTATCGTTTCCTGCCTGACCTTGGAGTTGGTCGGCTCCGCTACTGCCATCGAGAAGATTATTAGCAATATTTCCGGTAATAATGTTATTTAAACTATTTCCTGTTCCGTTAATAGCTGCTGTTCCTATTAAGGTGAGGTTTTCGACTTCCGTAGGTAACGTATAGCTAACAGAAGATTGAACTATATCTGTTCCTTGACCTGCTAATTCTGTGACAATATCCCCAGTATTATCGACATTATAAATATCGTCTCCAGTCTGACCTTGGAGTTGGTCGGCTCCGCTACTGCCATCAAGAATATTATTAGCGGTATTTCCTGTAATACTATTATCTAAACTATTTCCTGTACCATCAATGGTGGCTGTTCCGGTTAAGATGAGGTTTTCTACTTCTGTAGGTAAAGTATAGGTAACAGAAGATTGAACTAAATCCGTTCCTTCACCTGCTAATTCTGTGACAATATCCCCAGCATTATCGACAATGTATGTATCGTTTCCGGCTTTCCCAGCGAGAATATTATTAGCAATATTTCCTGTAATAATATTGTTTAAACTATTTCCTGTACCGTTAATAGCTGCTGTTCCTGTTAAGGTGAGGTTTTCGACTTCTGTAGCTAAAGTATAGCTAATAGAAGATTGAACTAAATCCGTTCCTTGACTTGCTAATTCTGTGACAATATCTCCAGCATTATCGACATTATAGGTATCGTTTCCTAGCTGACCTTGGAGTTGGTCGGCTCCGCTACTGCCATCAAGAATATTATTAGCACTATTTCCGATAATAATGTTATTTAAACTATTACCTGTACCGTTAATAGCTGCTGTTCCTGTTAAGGTGAGGTTTTCTACTTCCGTAGGTAACGTATAGCTAATAGAAGATTGAACTAAATCCGTTCCTTGACCTGCTAATTCTGTGACAATATCCCCAGCATTATCGACATTATAAGTATCGCTTCCGCCCTGACCTTGGAGTAGGTCGGCTCCGCTACTGCCATCGAGAATATTATTAGCGGTATTTCCTGTAATAATATTATTTAAATTATTACCTGTGCCATTAATCGCAGCACTTCCTGTTAAGGTGAGGTTTTCTACATTGGCGGGTAAAGTATAGCTAACAGAAGATTGAACTAAATCCGTTCCTTCTCCCGCTAATTCTGTGACAATATCCCCAGCATTATCGACATCATAAGTATCGTTACCCGTTTCTCCCACCAGGCTATCAGAACCCACACCGCCAATGAGTAGGTCGTTGCCGTCTCCACCCCTTAAAGTATCATTGGAACCTAAGCCATCAAGGGTATCGTTTCCGGCTAAACTGTTGATATCATCGGCGTTGGGGGTTCCCACCAAGGTATCAGAGCCGGAAGTACCAAAGAGTGTTCCATCATAGCGCACCAGGGCAATGTCCCAGTTGTTGCTGCCGTTGTTGGAGAAACCTGCCACCAGAATCTTGCCATCTGCCTGCACCGCTACACTTCTGCCTAAGTCGTAAGAAGTGCCGACAGCCGTGGTGACAATGCCATCTCCCCCACCAAAGAGGGAATCCGGTGTGCCGTCGGCATTATAACGCACCAGGGCAATGTCAGAGTCGATGCCGTTGTTGTAGGAATAGCCCGCCACCAGAATCTTGCCATCTCCCTGCACCCCTACACTTCTGCCGACGTCATCGTAAGAAGTGCCGAAATCCGTGGTGACAATGCCATCTCCCCCACCAAAGAGGGAATCCGGTGTGCCGTCGCCATTATAACGCACCAGGGCAAAGTCATCGTTGGTGCTGTTGGAGGAGTTGTAGGATTGGCCCGCCACAAGAATCTTGCCATCAGCTTGCACTGCTACACTGTAGCCGGAGCCGTCAAGACTGCTGAGATCGGCGGTAACAATGCCATCGGTATCAAAGCTGGTATCCAATGTACCGTTGGTATTGTAGCGCACCAGGGCAAAGTCATTATTATTGCTGTCGTTGAAGGAGTCGCCCGCCACCAGAATCTTGCCATCTGCCTGCACCGCTACACTCCATCCTTCGTCGTAAGAACTGCTGAGATCAGTGGTAACAATGCCATCGGCATCAAAGCTGGTATCCAATGTACCGTTGGTATTGTAGCGCACCAGGGCAAAGTCATTATTATTGCTGTCGTTGAAGGAGTTGCCCGCCACCAGAATCTTGCCATCTGCCTGCACCGCTACACTTCTGCCTAAGTCGTAAGAACTGCCGACAGCCGTGGTGACAATGCCATCCGTATCAAAGCTGGTATCCAATGTGCCGTTGGCATTGTAGCGCACCAGGGCAAAGTCAGTATTATTATTGTTGAAGCCGTAGGAGTAGCCCGCCACCAGAATCTTGCCATCTCCCTGCACCGCTACACTCCAGCCTTCGTCGCCAGCAGCACCAACAGGGGTAGTGACAATGCCATTTCCCCCACCAAAGAGGGAATCCGGTGTGCCGTCGCCATTATAACGCACCAGGGTAATGTCAGAGTTGGTGCTGTTGTAGGAGTAGCCCGCCACCAGAATCTTGCCATCTCCCTGCACCGCTACACTCCAGCCGTAGGCATCAACAGTGCCAACAGGGGTAGTGACAATGCCATCCCCACCCCCAAAGCTGGTATCCAAGTCTCCGGCTGCTAGAACTCCTGTATAGTTAGCGATGACTTCGGGCTGAAATGCAACTTCCACTGATACAGGATGAGTTGTTTTCTCTAACTGCCAGTTACCCTTACCGATGAAGTTCGCTGAGGCTGCAATAGGTGCTTGGGTTAGTTTATGGAGTTTCTCGATGAATTCTTCTCCTTTATCTCCTCTCCCAACTTCACAGCCGTATAAACACAAGCTGCGAATTGACCAACCTTTGAGTTGAGTTTTATACTTTTCTAGGGTTTCAAGGTTCAGTTGACTGTTGCCCAAGTTTAAGCAACCCGGACTGCCATGAGCCACCAGATGTACCGTTGGACGCTGGGGACGCTGGCACAAAATTGTTGTGATTTGTTGAATTCCATCTTTTGTGGAGTCGAGGACAACGATTTCTACTCCGGCTTTGACTCCTGGGATTAAACTCTGATAGTCCTCAACTTGGCTATCAATAAAGACCAGGGTTGTTGAGGGATTAGAGACTGGGAATTTGACGGGTGAGAGACAGGATGGTTGAGTCATGGTGGTATATTTGAATTGGCAATAACAAAACAACCCAGTTAATACAGGGTTAGACTGTAGAGATAGGGGACAAATCCAGTTTGTAGTAGCGAAAAGATCGGGATATAACTAATAATAACAGATTTTTTTATTTTTCTATAATTTAATATTTTTTTAATCAATATAAACTTGTCTTGTGTTGACACTCCCCCGTCAAGCTACGCTGTGACGGGGGATTCTTGTTTCATAGAAGAATGCTTTTTAGCGCAAGCACCAACGAGTCTTACATCCTCTCCACAAGCTTGAATTTCCGTATGTCCTACGGTATTTGTTGACAGGATTCTTATACCCACTTCCCGAATGTTTCGTGCTGCGTTTTCATCTCTATCGTGGTGAGTTTGACAGTTCGGACAAACCCATTCACGAATACTTAAGTTTAATGAATTATTCTTGAACTGGCAGCAATGACAAAGTTTTGTGCTAGGGAAAAATCTGTCAACTTCAATTAACTTTCCTCCTTCTATGAGCCAGTTTGTAGTTTAGGAAATTAATTAGCATCCCAAATCCAGCGTCTAATACAGATTTTGCCAACTTGGTACGAGCTAACCCTTTAACACAAAGGTTTTCCACTACAAGTACAGACGCGCCATGGCGCGTCTCTACGTTCTCGTCAACTAACTTTCGAGAGAGTTTATGAAGAAAATCTTGTCTAGTATTTGCTATTTTTTCATGAACTTTAGCGACTCTTTTAACTTGCTCTTTACGATTATTAGACCCTTTTACCTTTCGAGATAATGCTTGTTGTCTTCTTTTTAATCGTTTAGCATATTTTCGGGTAGGTTTAATCGGGTCAACCTTGGTATAGGTTTCACCATCAAACACCGTTACTAAATTCGTTAACCCTAAGTCAATCCCTGAGATTTTCCCGGTTTTATCAAGGATTAAATCGTCAGTTTCAAACAAAATAGCGGCAAAATATTTATCTGTACTGGTCTTAGACACGGTGACAGATTTGATTTTGCCGCTAATTGCTTTTGGAATTCTAGCCTTAACAACCCCCAACTTAGGAAGTTTTACGCCATTTCCTTTGATTGAACAACTTTCGGGATAACGAATGGATTGCTTTTTGTGTTTACTCTTGAATTTAGGAAATCTAGCTCTTTTTTGGAAGAAGTTTTTAAATGCCGATTCCAAATTTTTGAGTGATTGTTGCAATGCAGCAGCAGTTACTTCTTTCAGAAACAGGTAATCCGGTTGTTTTTTGAGTTGGGTTAAATCCTTTGCCATATCACAATAACTTAACCCTTTCCCGGTTTCCTTGTACTGATTGTTAGTTTTCTCTAAGTAATAATTCCAAACAAATCTGCAACAGCCAAAGCTTTTCGCTAAAGCTGTTTGCTGTTCCTTGTTTGGATATAACCTTACCTTGAGAGAATCCAACATTGCTGCTATTTTTTAAAAAAAAAATCTTGTTTTAAGATAACATTTATTTGGTTTTTGTGCAACCTCTATCTATGTCAATTAAATCGTATTCGCTACCGCTCATGTTTTTATTTTGTCGTGATTCATCTCACCGCCAAGCTGACGCTGTGGCGGGAGTCCTCTCACGACGATTAAGATAGTGCCAGGGAGGACGCTGGCTGATATTAATAAGTGCTTGTGCCAAATCAATTACTGTTATGAGAGAGGGAACAGCTTAACGGGGAATCACCCAAGGTGTCAATAATGATGTTCGGGTACTTATAACTGAGTTTGAGAGAATGCAATTGTGTTCCGATAGTAACAAAAGCATCCTAAAGGAATTTAGTCCTGAATTAAAAATTGATTAGCAGTTAAGGCAGGTTTATTAGTTAAGGTTAGGAATTGACCCCCAGTACCCCAACCTGATGCTGTACCATTTTGATTGTAAAATAATCCTCCGGTTGTCGTGTTATAAACAAGATCAGCAGCACTGGTCGCTGCTACAGTATCGTTAGTAACTGTGGCAAATTCACTACTAACAGAAAATCCGGTTCCTGCATTAGAAATAATTGTGTTAAAGGTGTTTTTATCTAAAACAATTTGATCAGTTTGGGAGATATTAAAATCCGTAATTGTATCAATACCCACCCCAGAA
>NZ_LN889781.1 GCF_900009145.1 Planktothrix tepida PCC 9214 | reverse complement strand
GGGGGAAGGGTTTGAGGTGCAGGAGTTTGTGTCGAATTGGGGGGGGAAACCTGAATGGGTTGTTGAGAGTTCTCGGTGTTGCGGCGGAGTTGCAGTAAATCCCTTAAACTCGGTAAACTTAGCCACTGAGAGCGAGAATTATTCGAGGTGGGTTGAGCCTTAACTTCAGTTGGATAACCCATTAGTGATAGGGTAATGGATAAACTTACGAGTCCGAGTAAGGATGGGCGAAATAGTGAACGAGACATAAATATTTCCTCCTGGGGATAAAATCGTGGTATTTTAAGCTGTTACGTTCCTGTTTAGCTCTTTCATAAATCTTTACAATCTGTTACTTTTCTCATAAAATACTCAGGTGTGAAACTTCAAGGAGTGCAAACCGTAATGTCGGAGGCAAGCAAGCCACTGACAGTCCCCAAAGAATACCTCACCCCAGAGGGTGGTTTTAACACTACGCTACTGATGTTTTTCGTCGCAGTAGCCCTGGTGATCTATTCCACGTTGGGATACTGGCGTTGGGGTTGGCCAGACTGGTGTTGTTTTTTGATTAATGTTTTGGCGCTGCACCTTTCCGGGACAGTGATTCATGACGCATCCCATAATTCTGCCCACAAAAACCGCATTCTCAACGCGGTATTAGGACATGGTAGTGCTTTAATGTTAGGGTTCGCTTTTCCCGTGTTTACACGGGTGCATATCCAACATCACTGTCATGTTAATGATCCAGACAATGATCCCGATCATTTTGTTTCCACAGGTGGGCCTCTGTGGTTAATCGCGGCGCGGTTCTTTTACCATGAAGTGTTTTTCTTCAAACGTAAACTCTGGAAAAAGTATGAACTTCTGGAGTGGTTTTTGAGCCGCTTATTTGTGGTGACGATTGTTAGCATCTCGATTCATTATGGGTTTCTTGACTATATTCTAAACTTCTGGTTTTGTCCGGCTTTAGTCGTCGGGATAGCCTTGGGTTTATTCTTTGACTATTTACCCCATCGCCCTTTTCAAGAACGCAATCGTTGGAAAAACGCTAGGGTGTATCCAAGTCCGATTTTAAATCTGTTAATCTTGGGGCAAAATTACCATTTAATTCATCATTTATGGCCCTCTATTCCTTGGTATTATTACAAGCCAACTTATGAATTTATGAAACCCCTACTAGATGAAAAAGGTTCCCCCCAAACTTTAGGAATCCTAGAAGGGAAAAAAGACTTTTGGAGTTTTCTCTATGATGTCTTTTTAGGAATCCGTTTTCACCCTCGTAAATCCTCAACGGAAAATTAAACCTTTACCCTTGAAGTTCAAGGGATTAAGATTGAGAATTAAGAATCGCTATTGAACAGAGGTTCTTAATTCTTAATTTATTTGAAGAGATGATGATATTCTGGGAAGAAACCATGAAATCTGAAGAAAAAACCGCAAGTCAAACTTCAAAACCCCAAAATCAGAAAGAAAAAAGTAATTTGGATAAAATTAAAGAGAATATTCTAATTTTAGCGATCGCATTAGGATTATCCCTATTGATTAGAACCTTTATTGCTGAACCTCGGTTTATTCCTTCAGACTCCATGTTTCCGACTTTAGAAATTGGCGATCGCTTAGTGATTGAAAAAGTCTCCTATTATTTAGATTCTCCTCAATTTGGCGATATTATTGTGTTTAATCCTCCCACCCAATTACAAGAGATTGGCTATGCAGCCGATCAAGCGTTTATTAAACGGATTATTGGTAAACCGGGTGAAATTGTAGAAGTTAAAAATGGTCGGGTTTATATTGATAATCAGCCCCAATTTGAACGATATATTGCGGAAGAACCCCATTATCAATTACCCCCCGTGAAAGTTCCCGAAAATTCCTATTTTGTTATGGGAGATAATCGCAATGATAGTAATGATTCCCATGTTTGGGGTTTTCTTCCCAAAGAAAATATTATTGGGCGGGCTGTATTCCGGTTTTGGCCTATTGAACGATTTGGAGGAGTTTAGATTGTTTTAAAATCTTTAGTAAATCTAAATAGACGTAGCTAGATTGATTCAATTTGATGCTAATATCTGAGTTGCTTCTTTTAACACTTGAGTGATTTCAGGCTTTTCAGAAGCAATCACATCATTTGGCAAGTGCTTATGATGGGGAAAGTTTGGGAGATTGGGAAAATGAGGCGTACTGTCATAGCGAAAAATTAGGCAATTATTTTCATCTTGAAAATGGTAACGGTAATCGAGGAAATCTAATTGATTATCTGCAACGATGATTGCTTCATTAATTTCTAGTAGGTGAGTCTGATTGAAACGCAATCTAATTCTTAGATTAGCCCGTTTTGGAGTTAAAATTTCTTCTTCATAACGCTCAACATAAATATTGCTACTGTATAGAATAGCTTGCTCAATCTGAACTAGGTAATCCGATAAAATATTAGGTAACATCATTAAGTCTTTGGGCGAGTTCCTGATGTAAAGCAAGGTAATGACGATAATCATTAGCCCATTCTATAAATAGGATATCATCGGATAAAAAACCGCGATTATATTGGTTAAAGAATTCCTCTGAGTCAATTTTTTGCTGGTTTTCGTATAAGCTGAGTCGTTTAGCAACAGCAACTAAGGCATCTAACGGTGATGTATATTGAATGGTTTGTTTACGCATAGATTTTTTGTTTTTATAGGGATCTCTAAGGAGGGAAACAAATGCAATCAATATTGCGGAGTTAATATAATTATACAATAATAACAGAAAATAGGAAACCTAGACAATCAAACGTTTTTACCCTATTTCCTATTTCTGCTATACAATGAATTCCAACCCCTACAACGCCTCACCCATTAACGTAAACGCTGACCAATAATAGGGATTCGGATTAGTCTTTTTAACGGTTAACATTGCCTGTCTTAACGCTTGGGCTTTGTCTTTTGTGGTTTGTAGATTTCGATAGAATTCTGTCATTAATTCCCCTGTAGCTTGATCATCCACTGACCACAACGACACAACTAAACTGGGAACTCCCGCACTCAAAAACGAACGAGATAAACCAATCACTCCATCTCCAGTAATTTCTCCTAACCCTGTATCACAGGCACTTAATACTACTAATTCTGCATTTAATTTTAACCCAAAGATTTGATCCGCCGTTAATAATCCATCTTCTGAACCGGAAGGAGTTAAGGCTATTCCACTATTTAAGGGATTTTGGTTATCAAATATTCCATGAGTGGCAAAATGAACAATTCGAGCATTTGCCATGCGATTTAATACCGTTGATTCCGTTGCATTTGCCCCAATTAAGGGTTGTATTTTCAATAATTCTCCAATATAAATTGCCTCTTTTTCTGCAAAAGGTAAGGGTTTTAAAGCTATAGGTTCTTCCCCTGGACTCGGTGCAATTTTAGGCATTTGGGGATTGCCAATAATTAGAATATCTGAGGCTGAATTTGATAAATTTTGCCGTTTTTGATGGGTAGACTCTAAAACTGCAATAGAAGGGGAGACAACAATAGTATGTTTTTCGATTAAATATTTTCCAGTTTCATCTTGTAGGGCAGCAAAGGGCAGATAAAATAAATCATCGGTAGGAATAAAAATAACTCGTTCATCGGGATTTGTGGGTAATAAATCTCCAATGGGTTGAATTAAAAGTTGATAAAGTTGTTGAAATTCTTTTTGTTGAGAAGAAGAGGAAATCGGTATATTTTGAGTAGCTTGTAATAGAGCAGCAGCATCGGCATTAAATAAACCACTACTGCGGGTCTGGGATCGAGTTAATTCCCCTCTGGCAGAAGCCAGAGTAAAGTCACTTTTACAGGCATCATTATTAAAACAACGGGCTGCAAAAATGAGACGACCTAAAGAGGTGTTTTGTTGTTGCCATAGCGGTTTAAGATCAGAGCGTCTAAATTCTATTTCTCCCGTTGGTTTAATCACCCAAATATATAACTCTGATTCTTGGGTTTGTTGTTTACCCTCTATAGAAAATGTATCCCCTACCCAAGAATATTCAACGATTGTTGCCTTTTCTTGTTTAGCAATTTTTTGAAGTTGTGCTAAAGAAACTACCGGAGAAAACTGGCTGGAATCAGGAGTAATTCGTTTGGCTAATAACTCCGCTAAAGCTCTCCCCCGCCCCCGTTCAGAAACTTCTAAAGCTTGATTAATTTTATTTTGAGCAATTAAAACTTGTTGAAGTGTATTGTAGGTACTACGTTGAGTTTCGGATAAAGACACTTTATTAATATCATCTTTAATATTTTGTCGCAGAGATTCTTTAACTTCAAGACTCGCGAATAGATGTTTTTCTGCTTCAGGAAGATTACCCAATTTAAACAAAGTCCAGCCTAAACTGTTGAGAGTATTCCCTTCTCCCTTGCGATCGCCAATTTCATGATAAATTTTTAATGCCATTTCCCATGACTGAATTGCGGCTTGATGTTGGCTGCTTTCAAATTGTTGTACTCCTTGATCTAATAATCGGTCTGCTTCTGCTTTTTGTTCTGTAACGGTTTGGGCAAATACCCCATTCCCTATTTGTAATGATTCCCAGAAAAACAGGCTGGGATGTTCTGTTAGGGTTAGGGTAGTTAATAAGGTGAATAAGGTTGTTAATCCTAAATGTTGCAGTTTCATAGTATTGATTTTTAGTTAAATCAAGGGTTCAGTGACGATCAAATTTAATTCCACTTCATTCAGGAGTTTTTGCCAATTTTCTTTTAATTGTTGATCATTAGGATTTTGGCGAAGTTGTTCTGCTAAATTGGCGATCGCATCATGCCAAATTCCGGCTTTAGCATAAATTAACCAATGCTGATTTGTTGGATTTTTTGCTAACTCTTGGGTGAGTTCAGGTGTGGGAATATTGCGTTGAATCAATCCTTGAATAAAGGGAGGATTAGAACCCGGACAATTGAGTTGAACTGTCCAACGATAGGGGATTTCTGTTTGTAATTCAGGACTATTGGGAGGCAAGGTAATCCTTAAAATTCCTCCGTTTTTTTGCAGATCAAAGGTACTTTTATAAACGAGTTGATTTGTGTTATTATTATAAATAACAAAATCAGCCGTTTGAGCTTGGCTGGGAGGGAAATAAATTAATAAACTCGGATGGGGTGAAATTGTTAATTCTAATTGTTTGTCACTTTTGGGAACTAAAGCAGTTAGAGGTTTAAGATTCTCTGAAGTCAAACATTGATCTCGTGTTCTGCCGGGTTGTGTATCTCGTCTCAAACCAGGCTTTTTGTGGTAATCGGGAATTAATCGTGTTCCGCCCGGTTTTGTGTCTTCTGTACCGCCTTCTGTATCATAGGGAACTACAGGAGTTTGTTCAGCGTTTATGGGAACAGGAATCACCCAGAACCCTAAACTTAATATTAAAATTTTTAAACTTAATGGAATCGAGAATAATAATTTTACCATTGCACCTTCTCTCCAAGAAAATTTTGATTTTTATCTGAAAAACAATTTTATTTTAGCCCTAACACTTGATAAACTTCAACAGGTTTTTCCTTTCCCTTCAAAGTTAACTCTCCCCAAGATTCTACATTGTATTTTTTCGGTAAGTAAATTAACGTTTCTTTTGTCGTCAAAATTCGGCATTCTCCAACATGACGGTCTTTCTCACAACTTTCTAAACGGGAAGCAATATTAACACTATCCCCAATTACCCCATATTCTAAGCGATTTTTTCCCCCTAAACTGCCGACGGTGACAGTCCCAGTATAAATCCCGATTCGCATTCCCACCACAGGTAATTTTTGTTGTTGCCATTTTTGGTTTAATTCGGATAAACATTGACCCATTTCTAAAGCACAATCAACAGCATTTTCCGCATCTTTAGCAATATCTTTTAAATGGGTTCGAGGGACAGGAACTCCAAATACAGCCATTAATCCATCCCCAGTAAATTTACTCACAATTCCCTGATGATTTAAGACAATATCTGTCATCAAACTCAGATATTGATTTAACCAATTCATTAAGGCTTCTGAGGAGTGTTTTTCTGCAATGGTACTAAAATTTTTTAAATCTGTAAATAGAATAGTTGCTGTTAAAGTTTGGGGCGGTAAAAACCCTAAATTAATTAAATGCGATCGCTCATTCCATAAGGCATTAGCAATTTCTAATGAAGTTTGTTGCCCTAATAGCTTCATAACGATTTTTTGCTGCTGTTGAAATTCCCAATCTTGATAAATAACTGTGACGCTAAAAGTTAAAATAAAGGCTAAACCCGGAGCAGCAACAGGTATCCAAAAAAGTTGTAAAAATAACTCATAACTGACTCCAAATAAAATGATGAATCCCATAAAATTACCTGCAATTAAAATTAATGGATGCTTAATTTTCAATCCCCAATAACTTCCTAAAATTCCCCAGATGATTATCCATAACCATTCCCCAGGTTCTGACCAAAATCTAAACAGAGGTTTTCCATCTAAAACAGCACTCAGAATATGACTGACCATCTGACCATGAACCACCACTCCAGGCATTTCCTGAAATTGAATATTTCTGTTGTGATAGGGAGTTAAAAAGCTGTCTTTCACACTATAGGAATTCGTTCCGATTAAAACAATTTTATCCTGAACCCATTCAGGTTTATAATTGCCCTTTAAAACCTGCATTAATGTCACAGTCTGTGCAATTTTTTTAGGCGTTCGATAATTGAGCAAGAATTTATAGCCTTTTGCATCAATGTTTTGATATCCTCCTGAGTTAGATTGCAATTTATCAAAAACAACAGTTCCTAATTGATATTGACCTTTAGGATTAAGTTTTGGAAAAATTCCCTCACCTTTGAGATAAAGTAAAGCTAATTGCAGAGAAAAAGCCGTTAATATAGTTTTTTTATCCTTGGCGAATATTAATTGACGACGCACGACTCCATCGGGATCAATTGGAATATTTAGAAACCCCACTTGTTCATCAGGAAGGGTTGGGGGTGGGGAAATTGAAGAAACCCATTGATTCCCCATAAAAGTAACACCAATAATATTCGGTTTTTGCAGTTTTTGAACCAATTCGGAATGACCCGGAGGGACAGCAATATCTCGATAGATATCAATGCCAATGGCGCGGGGTTTATGTTGTTGTAATTTTGCTAAAACTTGGGCTAAAATTCCATCAGGAATCGGCCATTGTTTAATCATTTGAATATCGGTTTCTGTAATTTCAACAATCAGTAACCGTGAATCAACTCCAGGGTCAGAACGCGATCGCATCATTAGATCATAAGCTTTTAATTCTAATGGTTGTAACCCTCCAATCTGACGAATACTGAACAAAGTAATGAGAGTAATTCCACTGAAAATCACGCCTTGCAAACTCAAAATTTTATTAAGGTATTTACTCATGTCTTTTTTGTCTAAATCAAGGGATATAATACAATAGTAATCTTTGATTGATTTTAGAACTACTCTTTTATATAAATTGGTATTTACACCCCAAGTTTAGCAAATTGTGTGGTGGATAACCTGGAGTTTTATTTCAACTCCTGATCAGCAGCAAAAGATGTTTTTTATAAAATAAAACCCCATTTTTCCCCGTTGAATTTCTCAATCTATTAATTTTGGTAATTGCTCTAAACTAAAAGCTGGATGCCAATGATATCCGACAGCATCAGGGAATTTTATTAATTTTAAGCCTAATTTTTTTAACCTAACCCCTAGTTCTAAATCTTCCCAACCATATTGTTTAAATTGACAATCAAATAATCCCGCTTC
>NZ_LN889780.1 GCF_900009145.1 Planktothrix tepida PCC 9214 | reverse complement strand
TTCAAATCCCCCATTAGAAGAAGTTGACCCCTATCAACGCTGGGCGGAGTTAGCGTCTTTAGGACAAAGCCAAGCCGATGTTACAGACTATCCAGCTATCGCCCGCAATTCCATTACACCTCCGCCTTTGGGGATGACAACGGCCGTAGCAGCGCCAACATCTATTCCTCAAACTGAACAATTTATGCAGATTAGTTCACCCACCATCTCTTCTCCAAAACAGTCTGAACAGAATCAAGAAATCAAAACGGTTGTTATTGGTAATCCTAGCCCAGAACGTTTAACTTCTACTTCAAGGGTTGATGAAATGAGTGCCGGAGAAATCGGTATTCTTAACCGCACAATAGTTGACGAGAACGGAACTGAATATACTTCTCCTAAACAAATTGCAATTGGTTCATCTGTTAAGGGAAAAGTGATTGTACCGATGATTTGGGATGAAACAAACCAAAGCCCAACGGCAGGAAGATTTGCAGTGGAATTAACAGAGGATTTGTTAGCTACTGATGGGGCGATCGCTTTACCCATTGGAACTATTTTAATTACTGAAGTTGATAATGTTACGCCTGGTAATCGCTTGGTTTCTCAAAGTGCTGTTGCAATTGTTTATCCCGATTCTACAGGCAATATTCAGCAGATGCCTATCCCTGAAGAAAGCTTACTGATTCGAGGTTCAAATAACAAACCGTTGATTGCCCAAGGATTATTTGAGCGGGGTTCTACAATTGCTAAAACCGATATTTTAGTCGGTGTATTAAGTAGTTTAGGACGGGTTGGACAAATTATTAATCAACCTACTCAACGCACATTAAGTCAGCACAGTGGACTCTTGGGAAGTAGCAGTGTGGAAACTCTTACCGGACGCGCTCAACCTAATATTTTAGCCGCCGCTTTGGAAGGTTTTTTTACGCCCACGGCTCAACGTTTACGTGAACGCTCAGATCAAACCTTAGAAGAACTGATGAAGCGAGGTAATGTGGCAATTGTGCCAGAAGGAACGGAAGTTTCAATTTTCGTTAATGCTTTTATTACGGTCAATTAATTACTGAATTTAATTTGAGGTTATTGCATCATGAAAAAACTTCTTCAAAAAATTAGTTTAATTTTGCTTTCTCCGGTTCTCTCAACAATTCTGATCACCAGTTTATCTTCCCACAGTTCTGCTCAAAATCCAGCTTTACAACCGATGAATCGGGATACGGCAACTCGTACAACCACGAATCTCCCCGTCTGGCCAGGTCGCTTTAGCGTGATTGACTTTAGCCAAACGGATGAAATTGTTACTTATATTCGATTAGCTGACCCTTCTAAAGCCGTTTTTAATACTGATATAGAATTAGAAAGTAATCAAGCTCGGATGGTATTAGTTCAACCCATTCAACCCTTAAATTTTCCAGGGGCAACTACCACTTCTATTACTAATCTTGTCATTAAAACTCGCTCTAGTCAAGGGATTGAACGTCTCTATTTGTTTAATATTATTCCCCATTCAGGACAGCCAACCAGTAATGGAATTGCGATGACTACGGGTACACTAGGGCAGGAATCGACAGTGTTTGTAGATCATCAGCGTGTTGCTACACTCCAAGATATTGAACAAGGTTTAAAAATTGCTATTCAAAAAGGTTATACTCCTGCCACAGATCCGGTTGTTTTCAAAGTTCGAGAGTTTCTAACGTTGGTTAGAAATGGCATGGGAATTCCTGAAGCATCAGCCAAAACTCAACTGTCTATGCCGATTCTTATTTCCTTGGGAAAACTGGGGCTTGAGAAACTATAAATTTGATAGAGCTATAGGGAAGAATATCGTACCTTAAAGTTCTCAAAAACTAATTAAGCAACACCTGGTAAGTTCTGTTGTGTTGAAGAGTTAAATTGTAAATCTTCGATGAGTTGGCTTATGTTGTTTTGGTAAGAGCTATAAGGTAATTTAAAAACAGGTCTTAATTCTTCCCAAGTTTCTACTTGAAAAAGATAAGAAGCAAGTTGTTCTAAGTTGAAGCGAGAAAAATTAAAATTCATGTCTAAATGTCGGATCTTTTCCCACAATTTTTTGGGAATTGTTGTTTTCTTCAAAACCTCAACTTCTGAAATATTCTGAATTGCCATACTGTCTATCAATAAGACAAAAAGCTTCTTGCGAGAGCTAAGATTGGGTAATAAATCAGGTTGATTGTATTGTAAAAATAATTCACGTTTTTGAATCTGTTCTGGAGTGAATGTTGTTGTTAAATATTCCAGCAGTTGATCGTTCTCAGTTTCTGTCGTTAAGATGCTTTTTGGTACTGTTGGTATTGGACTTTTTTTTTACGCGCGATCGCTTCATAGGGATCTTCATCCCCTTCCGCATACTGCATGAGTTCTGTCATTGACCAACCAATCGCATAAGCAAACTGCATGAGCTTTTGCAATCTGGGGTCAGATTTTCCTTCACACCAGTTAACTAGCGTATTGAAAGAAACTCCGGTGAGTCTTCCTAACTCTCTAGAACTACCCACACGCTCATCTTCCACTAACGCCTCTATCAACTGACCAATGCGTTTGTGGATTCGGATATCTAATGCTAGGTTTTCTTCTAGTTTTGCTGACATTACAGTTCCCAGGCAGCCAAAAGTTAACAACCGATTGAATGAAGTAACCAAGCAGCGTTAATGCGCTTTACAGCCTTATATCGACTATCGGATGGGTCGATACATCTTCCATTATAGCACATTCCCCACTTTTGACATCCGCCCCGGCGTGAACGCACGGGGATTCCATCTATTTAAGTAGGTCAAAAATTGACAACTGCTTAAATGCTGGATGGGTTGACGCTTCACTGAGACGATGCTCTCTTTGCAGAAAGAAGAAGAGTCGAGGGAGATGTTACCATCTTCCCCCTCTCGTCCGAAACCGTGCGTGAAACTTTCATCTCACACGGCTACTCAATGGTGTTTCCTTTTGTCATAGGACTTCCTGACCGTTTTATTCTTGAAATGTTGGGATTATCATTGTTACATTCCCACTCGTATTTATCCCATTCTTGAGATAGTGTTGAGCGAAATATAGAGCATTCTTTCATCCTAATTTCTTTAAGGTCAATTGCGGTCTTTTTATCGTGACAGTGCCGATGTAATAGTTGTAAATTTATGTGTTCATCCTTTCCGCCGAGGGTTTTAGGAATGATGTGGTCAACTTCCATTACATCCCAGTTTTGGAAACTTAATCCGCACTCCTGACATTTACCCTTTTGTCGCTTAAGCAACTTAGCCGTCCGACTCGGCAATTCAGGGTGTGTCCCTAGTCTTGAACTCCAGTAAATTAAATCGCCGTCGAATGGGCTTTTATCGCCTTTAACTTTGACGTACTCAGTGCTACTGCTGCCGAATTCTGAGTGTCTAAGTAACCGAAGGGGGTTCGCTTTCCCTTCATTGGTTGCGAATATCCAATTGTTATTGCCGATGCTTGTCCAATATAACTTGTGACCATCATTGATATTTCCGCATCGGCGTTTTGCCCATCGTCGAAGTTTCAGGTATGTGAGTTTATCTTGTTTTGATAATTCTCCGACTGTTTGTGCGTCTGAGAAGTGGAAGTAAGAAGTCCATCCCCTTATTACAGGGTTGAGGTCTTGAATTAATGCTGCCTGTGGGCTTGACCTGTGTTTTTTGATGATTCTTCTAATTTCTTCTTGGTGTACCTTACTCGCCTTCTTCGTTGGGGTGATGAGTGTTATAAAACCTAATATTCTACCTTCTGCACTTTTTCTGCTTCGATATTTACCAGCAGGGTATTGTTGAATATGATGTCCTAAGAAATCAAATCCAGCTTTACCATCCTCACTTAGCTCTGGTTGGAGTGTATGAGTTAGCCTCGTTTTCTCAGGTTTTAATTCAAGTCCAATGTCAGATAACCATTCCGAGATTATTTCTCGACATCTTTGGATAACGGATTTATCTTTATGAATACAGACGAAATCATCGGCATATCGAATAAAGCTAAGACTTTTAACTTTATCCCGTTTGGAATAATGTCGTCCTCCCCGATATATCATTTTTAGGGTTTTGATATATTCGTTGAGTTTGTTTTCTAATCCGTGAAGGGCAATATTTGCCAGCAGAGGGCTAATTACCCCCCCTTGTGGCGTACCCTCAGATGTAGCAGTAAAAGCCCCTTGGTCTATGACTCCAGAGGAGAGCCAGGATTTGATTTGTTGTCTGACTTTTCCTTTGATGTTTATTTTCTGGAGTAGGGCTGAATGGTTGATGCGGTCAAAGCATTTTGATATATCAGCATCAAGCACGAATTTGGCTTGATTTTGGATGCTGTTCTTTATCTGCCATATCGCATCATGACATGACCTTCCGGGTCTAAAACCAAAGCTGTTTGGCTCAAATATTGCCTCCCATTCTGGCTCTAAGGCAGCTTTTACTACTGCTTGCAAGGCTCGGTCGTACATTGTGGGTATTCCTAATGGTCTTTTCTCATCTGTTCCAGGTTTTGGAATCCATACCCTACGAGTTGGTTTAGATTTTCCTGTTATTTTGAGTTGACCTACGAGGCTCATACGTTCTTTGGGGTTCAGAGCTTTCACTCCGTCCACTCCTGCCGTTTTCTTGCCTTGATTTTCTTGTGTGACCCGACGAACCGATAAAACCCTGTTAGACCAAGACCTCATCAACGTTCTTTGGAGTTTGCGGACTCGTTTGACATCGCCACAACGGGAAGCAGCATAGATGTTCTTTTGCAACTTGAAAACGTATCTTTCGACTTTACGCCAATCGATTTCGTCCCATCCCTTAGTATTCGGATTTGAATCTAAATTAGGCTTATTCATTGCTACTTGTTCCTCTAGCTTTAACACATTGCGGTTCACGTCTGCTTATCTAGGAAATTACTCCATCCCTTTTCAGGCATTACCCGTTATTTCGGGTTTAGCATTTGCTTCTTGAACCATCTCAACTCCCTTAGCGTCTGGCTTGACTGCCTACCTAGTTAACCGACCTAACTAGGAGCGTTCAGGAGGTTATTTCGTTCCTACTATCCATTGATTGAGTCTTTAGGGCGTGTCTTTCCACCGGGGGTTTAGGAAGTGCGCTATCTCGGTGTCAGAAACCTGATAGTCCTTATCCTTGTCGGCTATTTCCGACCCAAGAGGTAGGGTATTCCTACGAGCTTATATCCCTTGGTGAGAGATTTCGATGGTTCAACAACACTTTGTCTGTTCTACCCATAGACTCCTGCTAACAGTAGGTGCTTTCAGCTATTACCACCTATTCCTGTCTTCACCCCCGCTTTACGGATTTGATAGTCAGTCTCTCCCGTAGGGGCTACCAAGTTGATTTGGTAGGTTGTGTGCTTTCAATCCCGCACTAGGACGATAGGGCTTGGTTTATTTTGGATTAGGTTATGATGTTGGTGTAATCCTTCATCTTTCCCATTTTTTCCCCTAGCTATCTAGGCTAATGCTCGGCTAGGTTTCTTCACCTATATGGATATGTAAGTTGTCATCAGTAGAGGATTTTAAAGTGCGAACTCAACATAATTGTTACTCTACTGAAGCCAGTCATCCCTAAGTATTTCTACTTATTTCGACTGAACGAATCGCACCTTACCTTCTCTCCACGTCCGTTTAGAGTCTCCGAATGCCCTCCGGCGACACTTCGACATTGCTCAGTGCAAGCCTTAATATTAATCGCGGCGTTAATATCTCTATCGTGAGAAGTGCCACAATTTAAACAAGTCCACTCTCTAATATTTAATTCTTTTTTGCCACCGCGAAAACCGCAACAAGAACAAATTTGAGAAGTGGGAATCCATCTATCGATGACCCGAAAATCACGCCCGTACATAACAGATTTAGCTTCTAGCATTGTTCTAAAATACTGCCAACCCAAATCTGAAATAGCACGGGCTAATTTCCGGTTTTTAATCATTCCTGAAACATTTAAGTCTTCCAAGACTATCGTTTGATTTTCACGAATAATCCGGGTTGACAACTGATGAAGAAAATCGGTTCTGGTATCAGAAATCTTAGCGTGAAGT
>NZ_LN889779.1 GCF_900009145.1 Planktothrix tepida PCC 9214 | reverse complement strand
CGATCGCATCCAAAATGATCATGAAATTTCTGATGATCAGCTACATCATCTTGATGGGTTAAATACATCCAACGTATTCCCCCTAATTCTTCTAATCGTTTGACTAAAGCCGGGGTAAATCGAGGAGAATCAACTAAAATATTACCCTGGGGATATTGAATAAAATAACTGGTTGCTGCAAAAGAGGCTTTAGCATGATATCCACAATGATAAACATTGTCTTCTATTAGAAGCGGAAACATTTGTTGAATCTTTACGATTTCTGAAGGCTTTTCAACACTGCCAATAGAAGCGGTTGGACAAGATAATAACGCTTGTAAAGCGTGTTCTTGTTCTATTTGAGTGGCTGGTTGGTGATAAACGGCTGATTGTTCATTTTCACGTTTAAACACTTCGGGAGCCATCCAGCGACAAGTATCACAATCAATACAAGTCTCATCAACGTAAAAATTCCCCGAAACATTTTGAGATCGGCGTAACTTAAATTTAGCCATAAATTGTCAGGTTTAAAAGTGTTATTTAAAATTTAATTCCCGTTTCCCGTTTTCCCTAACTTCTTAGTTCTCAATTCGATGAGTCAGTTGTTCTAACTTCAGTTCTAATGTAGACAGTCGTGTCTCCAGATTTTCAAGCTTTTGGTGCTGCGTGGCTATTCCCAGGTAAGCACTTAAAGCCTGAATAACAATATCCGACTTAGATTGTCCGGTTGTTTCTACTCTTGCCATAAGTGCTTCATGCAGTTCAGAAGGAATCCTGACTCCTAGAAATGGATTCGGCATTGTTTTTACTAAACTACCTTTGGACAATCAATTTTATTAACGAATTTGATTCTATAAGCCTCTTGTTAAAGCTTATCATTTCCCCTATATTAATTGTTAAAGTATCCCTCAGCACCTTTTTTTGTTTAAAAAATATTAAGTTGTGTAACTGAATGTGACTTTAATCCCAGAAATTGTTAAGTTTGATAACAAATTGAAAACGTATGTTATCATAATAGACAGCAATCTTAAGCATTCGACTGAATTACCCACCCCAAAAGCGAGTGAGTTTCTGTTCCATCATATCGCTGTGTCAGTTATCGGGATTTGTGGGTTGAAGCAGTCCTGGGAACCTGCACATGGATATGATTTGCTTTGGTATTGCTAAATCGATAGCTGATCCATCCATCAAAAAAGCAGATATGAGTGTACAACCCCAACTTGATGAAAAACGCAATGGTGAAAAAATCCTGGTTGCTGATGATGAATCCGCGATTCGGCGCATCTTAAAAACTCGTCTTTCGATGGTTGGCTACAATGTGGTAGTCGCCGCCGATGGTTTAGAAGCGCTGGAAATGTTTGAACGGGAAAGTCCTGACCTGTTAGTTTTGGATGTAATGATGCCTAAACTCAATGGTTATGGGGTGTGTCAAGAACTTCGCACTAAATCTGATGTTCCGATTATTATGTTAACCGCTTTAGGGGACGTGGCTGATCGGATTACGGGTTTAGAATTAGGGGCTGATGATTATTTAACAAAACCCTTTTCTCCTAAAGAATTAGAAGCTCGAATTCATGCAATTTTACGACGCTTTAAAGATACCCATTTATCTCATAGCCTGAGTCCAGAAGTCATTCAAATCGAAGCGGTGCGAATTGATACGGTCAAACGGCGAGTTTATAAAGGCGAGAAAGTGGTTCCATTAACCTATATTGAATTCAATTTGTTGGAATTGTTGGTTAAGCGATCTGGACAAGCTGTTTCTCGCTCAGAAATTCTCAAAGAATTATGGGGATATACGCCTCGACGCATTGCGGATATGCGGGTTGTAGATGTTCATGTTGCTCGTTTACGGGCAAAAATTGAAGAAGATCAACGCAATCCTGAATATATTTTAACCGTGCGTGGTGTGGGTTATTCCGCCCAACGTTTACCCGGTGTTGAAGAAGCAATTGGTGCTTAATTTTTTTCAAATAAAAACTTTTCAAAATTTAAAAACAATTTCTGTTTCTTTTGTAAATTTTAAATTTTGGCCTTTCCCTAAATCATAGGAATCCTCACTTTTATAGAATTTCAGGGTTACGGTCAAACATTAGAGGAGAAGCGTTCAGGCTAAAAGCAAATTGTCTGAATGTTTCTCCTCTCAGTTTTGAGAAGGATTTATTTCCTATTCGTAATTCGTAATTCGTAATTCGTAATTCGTAATTCCCAATTCCCTACTTTATAAATAATGCTCGATAAACAAGTTCACCTTTTTCTAAAGTAGACCGTTCTCGTTCTGTGGGAACTGGAAGCGGATTTTCAGCTAACCAATCATTTTGGGTACGATGAAATGCTGAATTTCCCGAAAAGCGATTGCACATTTCTATCGCTACTTCCTTAACATCTGACTGAACAAAAACTTCTCCTCCTTCTGCTAAATAACGAGCTAAATTGTCTACTAATTCCGGTTGAACCACTCGCCGTTTTTGATGATATTTTTTAAACCAAGGATCAGGGAATTGAATACTCACCCGTTTTAAAATGCCTTGAGGTAAGGATTCTAAAATAGGTTGAATTGAAGTATTAGCATTACAAAATAAATAATGTAAATTCGTTAATTCTTGTTGATCTCGCCAATGATTGGCTTCCTTAACTAAGGGTTCTCGAATTTCTAATCCTAAAAAGTTCCACTGGGGTTCTAATTGAGCTAATTCCCATAAAAATAAACCTCTCCCGCAACCAATATCTAAATGAAGTGGTTGCTGCAAATTGGTATAAATCTTTGACCATTCGGGAGGAATAACAGGGGTTTGATATTTTTGACTGAGAGGATTAACGTGCTGACGAACTCGGACGCGAACCATAAATTAATGACAAAAAATAAACAGTAGGGTTTAATTGAACTGGGAGTACAATAATTCTTGATGGACGGTTGCTCGATCTACGAAAAATTCAATTTTTCCCTTCGATAAAGGTTCATCATTGGCATAACAATCAATCCAAGTTTTACTGATGAGATTCGGATCGTCGGGAAGTTGATCAATTTCCCATCCGGGTAATTCTAATTCTTCCATTAATCGACTCACTTTGGGGTCATAACTCAAGGCAAAACATTTACATTCTTGGGTTGCTGCCATAATTAAACTATGAAATCGCATCCCAATGACAAACTCAACCCCGCGAAAAACTCCTTTTAATTGTCGTGGATCTTCTAAGATTAAAACCTGACTATTGTGGGGAAGGGCTTGATGCAAAACTTGGGCGATCGCTAAATCTTGAATCGGTTGAAATGGAATTAATAAAATAAACGTTTGAGTTGCTTTTTGAAACGATACTAACGCCCGAATTATTAATGATAACCGTTCTGGCGTGAGTTGGGGATGGGGTCGCAACGTCAACGCCACTCTGGGGGCGGGTAAATCCCACAACCGGGCTACAGGTTGAGCATCCAAAGCCCAAACGGGGTCAGGGGCTAAGGTAAAGGGAATATTCCAGTTTGATAATAACGTTGCAGAACCCGTATCCCGCACGCTAACGACATTACAGCCGGAAAAGGTTTTTTTTGCCAACCACTGGGAAACAGAACGGTTCAAGGGGCCAATACCCTGAGCCCAGGCGATCGTTTTGAGTCCCATCTGTTGCGCCAATCCCATCAATCCCCCATAATAAAAAGGACTCATGGTGCTGGTGACATCTTGCATGAGGCTACCTCCGCCCCAAATCAACCCATCTGCACGACGTAGAGCCTTCAGGACTTGAAAGGCATTCATGCGATCGCACACTTCTACCTGATAATAAGCTTGGGTTTGGGCGGGATTTCCAGACAGGACAATAGGTTCAACCGTAGATGGTAACATTTGTAACAACGACGCTAACAAGGCTTCATCCCCGCCATTGCCTTTTCCATAATATCCACAACAAATCACCCGTTGCATGGTTTCCCCTTTCGCTGGCCGATTCCCGACTCTAACCCGACATCTAACTTTATATCAGATTGCACGCCAATTAAATTAACATAAATATCGGAATAAAATCTGACTGAACTTTTCTGTTATCTCTTGTGAAATTATGCACGCTTTATCGATTCCGACTTGGATCATTCATATTTCGAGTGTAATTGAATGGATCGCCGCGATTTGGTTTATCTGGATTTATGGAGAAATCACTCAAAATCGAGCTTGGTGGGTTCTTTCCTTCGCCATGTTACCGTCTTTAGTCAGTGCCATGTGTGCCTGTACCTGGCATTATTTTGATAATCCTGCTTCTTTAGAATGGTTAGTCACCCTACAAGCGACCATGACCGTTGTGGGAAATACCACCCTCTGTGCGGCGGCGTGGTGGATTTGGCGCGATGCCAATTCTGTTAAAAACTAAAGCGGATTACCCTATTTACATTTTTCTAACCTGGGATTAATGATGTTATCAAAAGACACCTTATTTGCTGTTTCTTTATTTCCCTATCTAGGGTTTTTGTGGTTTTTAACTCGTTCGGGTCAAATGCCTCGTTTAGCATTAATTGGATTTTATGGAACTTTAGTGTTTGTTGCGGTTACAATTCCGGCGGGAATTTATGCCAAGGTAGTTTATGGGGAAGCCTTAGCTAATATTGATTGGTTACATGGCGGTGCGGAAGTTTTTTTAACCTTGGCGAATATTTTAGTGGTTTTGGGATTCCGTCAAGCGGTGATTGAAAAACAATCCTCCCAGCAATAACCAATATGGGTTCTCACAACAATAAAACTCACCCAACCGTTATTTTAATCCTCAGTGCCATCTTAAGTTTATCTTTATTTGGCATCATGGTTTATCTGTTTTTTAATCCGAAAACGGGTTTAATCCCCTTAGTTTTTTCGGGAAACAAAAACTTGATGAATCGTTTAGAGGCAAATTTCCTGACGATTGGAGTTTTAGGAAAACCAGGAAATTATACTCCATTAGTTGAATATTTAAAACAACAGTTGGGTGATCAGGTTAAGATTACAATTGATGGCAACTTACAAGAATCTTACCAAGAGGCGAAAAACAAACTAGCACGTCAAAAATGGGATATTGCCTTTACCCTTTCTCCCATGATTTCTGTTGCAGCTAAAGATAACGGATATCGTTGGGTAGGGCGAATGTTTCCCCAATCTCCTCCCTATTATCAATCAGCATTATTTGTAAGAAAGAATAGTCCAATTCAGTCTATTTCTGATTTTCAAAATACCACCGTTATTGCTTTAGGAGATTTTAATTCCGCCTCTAGTTTTTATATGCCGACTTATGATTTATTTGGCAAATCTCTCCAGGTCACAATGGGATATCGAGGAGAAATGATTCAAGAATTAGTCAAAAGTGGAAAAGCGGATGTAGGTGCTGCTGCTTATGAAGCGGTTAAAAATGATCCGAGTTTTAGGATTATTCAGAGGAGTAGAAATATTCCAGGATCAGGCGTATATCTGTCTCCTAAATTGTCAGATAATGATCAAAAAGCTATTACCCAAGCTTTAGTTAATGCACCTGCAAAGATTCAGAAAATAGCTAATTATGGTATAGATCAAGAACCTGATTTTTCCTACTTTATCCAAATTAGTCAGAAAGCAGAAGAAGTCTTACAATGTGCAGATTTTACTCAAAACCCTGTTAACTTTTTCTGTTCTCAAACAACAACTAAAATTCAAAGTCCTTTAACAACACCCTTTCCTGAAATTATAGGAACTGTCAATGGTTTAAGCCGAGTAGAAAATCAAATGACTCGATTAACATTACAAGGAAAAGATAAAAAGATTTATTATGTTTTCCTTAGCCCTGGGATTTTGAATCAAATTCCTAATGCGGGAAGTGGGTTAAATCTACAAAATAAAACCTTGAGTATTACAGGAGTTATTCCCAAAAAGCAACCCAACAAAATTGATAAAATTGTCATTACTGATTCTAAGCAAATGAAGGTTTTAAACTAAAGCTTAAGTTTGTATAATTTTAATAAAATTAAGTCCACAAACTAACTAAAGGAGGCTAACTATTATTTTAAAATTGTTTTTAACAGGTTTATTACCTATTCTTCTCTCTTCTGAAAATTATGCTCCCCCTATCCTTTGTTTTCCTTCGGAAGAAAGTCAACTCATTGCAGCTACTATTATTCCCGATTTTTCTATTCCGGTTGTTCCAAAAATTACCTCTCCCCACGATTCTAAAATCGATCTTGACCAATGTAATCAAGTTCCTACAGGTGAAGGAATTCCAGGGTTTCGACCCGGCGTTGATAAAAGTCAAGTTTTTCAGATGTTTGGAACTCCGACTGGAACAGAAATTGGCTATTGGCCCAATACCCAAGCTATTTTTTATCATTTAATTCCTAACCGAGTTAGTGTGGGTTTTTTATTTGATCAAAAATCGGGAAAATTGCGACAAACGGAAGCTGCTTTTTCTCAACAAGTTGATTTACAAACCATTTTAATTACCCTCAATAGTATGTCGGGTTGTCGCTTAAATTCTTCCATAGAAGCAGGATTAAAAAGTGTTCATAATCGCCAAAGGCAGTCTTATTTATTTGTTATTGATTCCCTCGAAGGGATTATTGAACGAGATCAATTTGATCGAATTTATATTGGGATTTGGGAATCGGATTTACATTAGTTTGCTTTCAAGGATTACAACCACTTAAACTCAAGCTTAAAAAGCTAAATCATCCTTAAGATTAAGCTAAATTTTTCATTCATCGACTACTCTAATATAGTGAGTTCAAACGATCAGCTTTCGGAACTTGAGGCATCAACCCCAAATCCTAAACCTAATATTCTGGTATGCCAAATCCGATGAGTTATTGTCTAAATCCCTATTGTCGAAAACCCCAAAATCCATCAGGAATTAACCTCTGTCAAGCCTGTGGGACGACGTTACTCTTAAAAGAACGTTATCGTGCTGTACAGGAACTAGGGGAAGGAGGGATGAGTCGTACATTTTTAGCCGTTGATTTAGATCGGTTTAATACCCCCTGCATTATTAAACAATTTTCACCTCAATCTCATAAAATTTCCTGGGTTCAAAAAGCAATTGAACTGTTTAATCAAGAAGCATTACGCCTCCAAGAATTAGGAATTCATCCTCAAATTCCGAGCTTATATGCTTATTTTGAACAAGAAGATCACCTCTATTTAATTGAAGAATGGATTGAAGGCAAAAATTTATTGCACGAATTAAACGAAACTGGCTTTTTTAGTGAAGATAAAATTATTCAACTTTTACAAGATATTTTACCGATTTTAAAATTTATTCATCAACATCATATTATTCATCGAGATATTAAACCCGATAATATTATTCGTCGTCAAAGTGATCAAAAATTAGTTTTAGTAGACTTTGGAATTGCTAAATATAGCCTGAATTTATTACAACCTCACACAGGAACTTTAACTGGAACTGTGGGTTACGCACCCTTGGAACAAATGCGCGGTGGAAAGGCTTATCCAGCTAGTGATTTATATAGTTTGGGGATGACTTGTATTCATTTACTCACCCAAATTCCTCCGAATCAATTATTTGATCCGTTCAGTGGAGAATTAATTTGGCGATCGCATTTAGCAAGCCTTAATCAAACCTTAAATCCTAAACTCAATCAAATCTTAGATAAATTACTCAAAGATTTAGTCAAAGAACGCTATCAAACCGTTGAAGAAGTATTACAGGATTTAGAACCGAACACCCTAAAACCCATTACAACGATTCCACCTCCCTCCTCTTTAAATATTATCGTAGCGACTGAATTACAAGCTATTTCTTCTCATTCTTTTTCTGAAAATCAACTCTTTTTTAAGCCGGATTCGCTACCCTTTTCCGCAACTCATTCTCTATTAAAACAATACAATTCGGCTTTTTATTCTGCTGTTAAGTCTAGCTTAATTGCAACGTTAAACCCTCCCTTATCTCAATTACAATCCCTTCCAAAACCTCAAATTGAATTTCCTTTTATATCCATTTCCTCTCGCCTTAACCTAGAATGTACTAATATTTTATCCGGTCATCAAGCTCCTGTTCAAGCCTTAGCTATTGGCCCCAATGGATATCTTTTAATTAGTGGAAGTCAGGATAAAACCTTAAGGATTTGGAATTTAAAAACAGGGCAATTCTTACATCGATTAATCGGTCATGAAGCCGCTATTTCTTCCTTAGCTATTAGTCCCAACGGCCGTAAATTAGTGAGTGGAAGTTTAGATCGAACCTTGATTTCTTGGAATTTAGATAAAAGAGCGATCGCCGACCGATTTTTTAGCCATTCCGGTTCTCCCTATAGCCATCGTTGCGGTGCGGTTTATACCGTTGCCTATAGTCCTGATGGTTCTATTATTGCCAGTGGCAGTGAAGACCATAGTATTAAACTTTGGAATCAAAGAAACGGGGAATTACTTTACCGCTATTGTGAACATTTAGAAGCCGTTTTAGCGATTCAATTTATTAATATTTCTATTATCAATCAATCTTCATCGAATGTCAATTATCACTCGTTAAGAAATTATTTATTTGCCAGTTCTAGTGTTGATGGAACGATTAAAATTTGGCAAGTTTGCCAATTAAAAAGCTTAAAAACCTTAACCGGACATTTAGATCAAGTTTCCAGCCTTTTCTTAAGTCCAACTCAACCCTTATTAATCAGTGGAAGTGCCGACCATACCATCAAATTCTGGGATTTAAACACCGGAGAATTAATTAAAACCTTAACCGAACATTCAAAAATTGTTTCATCCTTGGCGATGAGTCCTGATGGCAAATGGTTAGCCAGTAGCAGCGACGATGGCAGAATTTATTTATGGGATATGAGTCAACCACACCAGCTAGGAATCTTATCTCATTGTTTCGCAGGATATCCCCCGATTATTTTTAGTCCTGATAATCAACAATTTATTTGTTGTGGGGATGAGAATCAAATTTTGGTTTGGAAATTTAAAATTGAACCTTAATTTTTTTCAGCGATCGCTTCTGTTAAATTGATAATAATATCATATCGAAAATCATTGACTAACTGTGTTAATAATTGACCAATCGGTTGCTGAGAAACGGGGATTTTTTTAATGGCTTCAGTCACTAACTTAGAATTAAGTTTCAGGGAACCTCGATATAACTCTTGAACAATAGGTTCTGGTAACAACGCTACCACTTCTGCTGTTAATTCTGCAATATGGTTTAATTTTACGGGAAAAGCTGACATTGCTGAGGGTTCTAAATCTATTTCATCTTTTTCATAAATAAAATTCACCCCTAAGTGTTGAGCAATTTTTTCAAACAAGACTTCAACACGAAAAGGTTTCCGAATAAAATCATCACATCCTGCTGATAAAACCACTAATTGATCTTGTTGCAAAGCACTTGCTGTTAACGCAATAATTACCGTTGCTTGACCCTGTAAATGCTGTTTAATCCATTGCGTTGCTTCATACCCATTCATCACAGGCATTCGCATATCCATAAATATTAAATGGGGTTGCCAACTTTCCCAAAGGGTAATTGCTTCTTGACCATTTTCGGCTTCTTTTAATTGAAATCCTAAAGGGTTTAAAACCTTAATCACTAACTGTCGATTTGTCCAATTATCATCAACCACTAAAATCCGATAATCGGGTTGATTTGGTGCTAAACCCATCACTCGCTGGGTTAATTCTTGACAGCGAATTTCCGAAAAATTGGCTAAATTTGCTTGAATATAAAATTGAAATATTGTCCCTTTTCCGACTTCACTGGTAACAGTTATGTCTCCTCCCATTAACTGCACAAACTGTTGGCTAATGGGTAAACCCAGTCCAGTTCCCTGTTGAGATTTTCGACCTGTTTCAGTTTGCACAAAAGGTTGAAATAATAAAGCTAACTCTTCTACTGAAATTCCAGCACCAGTATCTTCAACTTCAAAATTGATTAAAATTTGGTTGGAAGATAATTTACTGTTTAGAGGGTTTACCCTTAAAGTAATCGACCCTTTTTCGGTAAATTTGATCGAATTTCCCAACAGATTAATTAAGACTTGTCTGAGTTTACTTTCATCCGTTTCAATATATTGGGGAAGACTCGGATTGGCACTCACATTAAAATCCAAGCCTTTCGATTCAGCTTTAAAGGCTAACATATCATTAATAGAATCCAAAAGGCAAGTTAAATCAAACTTGGTTGGATTTAATACAATGCGCCCCGCTTCAATTTTAGACATTTCTAAAACATCATTAATTAAATTTAAAAGATGTTCACCACTGCGACTAATAATGTCTAAATGCTCTTTGTGATTCGCCAACAAAACTTTAGGATTGCGCTCTAAATCTCGTTCTATGAGTTGCGTAAATCCCAGAATAGCATTCATTGGGGTTCGTAATTCATGACTCATCCGTGCTAAAAATTCACTCTTCGCATGGTTCGCTAATTCTGCTACCTCTTTAGCTTGTTGTAAGGCAATTTCTGCTTGTTTGCGATCGCAAATATCCCGAACAATTGCACAGCCATATTCTTTTTTATTATATTCTAAATAACTTAATGTAATTTCCACACTAATATCTTGACCCGATTTGCTTCTATGCACGGATTCAAAGGTAAAAGAACCTTGCTGTTTTAAATCCTCCCAAGGAATTGGCCATGCGTTATCCGGTGCTTGCTCATCAATATCTTTAACCTTCATTTGGAGTAATTCTTCCCTGGAATATCCCAAGGTTTTACAAGCCGCTTCATTCACATCAAAAAATTGAGCGTTACAATCGGTAAACAAGAAATAATCCCTAGATTTCTCAATTGAAAACTGCGTTAATCTTAGCTTTTCATCAATTTCTTTTCGTTCCGTAATATCTTCAATCACTCCTAAAATTCCGATCACATTTCCCTGAGAATCCTGCATCGGAATCCGACTAATATCTAACCATAATGTCCGACCATCAGCAGCCGGTTTTTGTTTCGGTGCAATTAAGTGCATTTCCGCTTGTTTGGATGCCATGACTCGCCGATCTTGTGCGCGAAAAAACTCTCCAATCTTGGGGTCAGGAAATAAATCATAATCCGTTTTTCCGATGACATATTCTTGACTTTCTAACTGCGCTGCTTCCGCCCAATTTTTATTACAGCCTCTAAAGACTAAATTTGTATCTTTCCAAAACACCTGCTGGGGAATATTATTTAAAATTAACCGTAAATATTCTTCCCGTTGTTTAATATCTTCTTCGGCTAGTTTTCGTTCTGTAATATCCTGAATTTGCCCCATCACAGACCGAGGTTTTCCCTGAGCATCTAAGCGTAAATAACCATTAACAATGGCATAAACCCAATTTCCATCTTTGTGACGATAGCGTTTTTCTAATTGAAATTGAGAAATTTCTTGATTAATTAATTGACAAAACAATTGCCAACTCATCTGTCGATCATCAGGGTGAGTAATTTCATTTAATTGAAATTCCATTAACTCCGCTTGAGAATAACCTACAAACTTACAAAAGGAAGCATTAACCTCCAAAAAACGCCCCTCTAAGGAAATTTCTACCATTCCAATCGGAGATAAATGGAATAAATCTTTCCAATGAGATTGACTTTCTTGAAGTGCGATTTCAAGAGGCTGACGAGGTTGAATTTCTTGTCCTTCTGAGTAGAGACGTGCCATAGCACGTCTGTACAGATTTTTCATAATTACCCCTGATCTACTTTTGGTATTGTAAAATAAAACGTAGTGCCAATTCCCCAGTGTGATTCTATCCAAATTTTTCCCCGATGGCGGTCAATAATTTTTTTACAAATTGCTAACCCTACCCCAGTCCCCGGATATTCTTGATTCGTATGAAGACGCTGAAAGACTTGAAAAACACGATCAAAATTTTCAGGTTTAATCCCGATGCCATTATCTTCAACCTTAAAGAGCCATTCTTCGGGCTTTTCTTCCACTGAAATTACAATTTTAGGCTGAACATTAGGGCGTTGATATTTAATCCCATTGCCAATTAAATTTTGAAATAATTGGCCGAGTTGAATCCGATCAGCTATTACCACAGGTAGCGTCTCAGAAGTAATGATAGCACGACTATCCTCAATCGCACTATGCAAATGAGCTAAAGATTGTCTTAAAATATCCTGACAATCGATAGCTTTAAAGTCCCGTTTTTTCGTGCCGACTCGACTATATTCTAGCAAATCCTTGATCAGTTCTTGCATTCTAATCCCCTCATCTAAAATCGGGGCAACATACTCATCCGCTTCTTGTTCTAAATTAATTTCAGATTTTAAGGCTAATAATAGTTCTGCAAACCCAGTTATTGTTTGTAGAGGTTGTTGTAAATCGTGAGAAACAACATAGGCAAATTCTTCTAATTCCCGATTAGAACGCTGTAATTCTTGATTTAATTGTTCTAATTTTAAATTTTTATCTTGTAATTGCTTTTGTAAACGGCGAATCATTAATTGATTTTCAACTCGGGCAAAAACTTCTTCAACCTGAAAGGGTTTTGTAATATAGTCAACACCCCCAACATTAAAAGCTTTAACCTTATCAAAAACATCGTCTAAAGCACTTAAAAAAATCACCGGAATCCCACCCGTTTCTTCCTGACTTTTTAACTTCTGACAAACTTCATACCCATCCATTTCGGGCATTTTAATATCTAATAAAATTAAATCAGGTGGCTCATGCTTTACTGCCATTAATGCTAACTTTCCATTAATGGCACATTGAACTTCATAGCCCTGTTCACCTAATGTTTTTGACAATAACCTCAAGTTATCAGGCGTATCATCAACAATTAAAATATGACCTTGATGATCTGACATACTATTTTTACGATTAATCTCGATCGCATCCAAAATGATCATGAAATTTCTGATGATCAGCTACATCATCTTGATGGGTTAAATACATCCAACG
>NZ_LN889778.1 GCF_900009145.1 Planktothrix tepida PCC 9214 | reverse complement strand
TAAAGCAATAACGGGAGTAGCAACTAGGAAGAATTTCACAGTTGCTTTGGGTGCAATATTCATGTTAAATCCTCTGGGTAAAATTTTAAATTAAAGTTGATCACGGGATCAATCCCGATAATCGATAGATTTAATCTAGTCTGGGGAGGAGGAAAATTAACAGGGTTTTATTTAAAGATTTTAGATTTTTTTGTAAAGATATCATTATGGTCATAAAAAGATAGATTTCTATCGGGATGACGAGTGTACGATAATATAGCCACTGCCTATCGACATCGCTTATAACAGAAACAACCAACCTCTCAAGTTTCTATCATGAATATTCCTATCCCCCCTAACCAACTCGAAGAACCTGAAGGTCAAGTTCCTTTAGATTCTCCGTTGTATATTGAACGTCCTCCCATCGAAACCGACTGTTACCAAACCTTAGTACGACCGACGGCATTAATTCGCATTAAAGCACCCCGACAAATGGGTAAAAGCTCCCTCATGCAGCGAATTCTCCATTCTGGAACTCAACAAGGATATCACAAAGCTTGTTTAAATTTTCAATTAGCAGATTATGAATTTTTTAGTAATCTGGATCAATTTTTACAATGGTTTTGTGCCAGTATTGCAGAAGAATTAGGATTGGATGATCAACTTGAACAATACTGGAAAGGAGTAATTGGAAGTAAAAATAAATGTACAAAATATTTACAACGATATTTACTCGCTCAACTTGATTCTCCCTTGGTGTTAGGATTAGATGAAGTCGATTTAATCTTTCAACATCCTGAAATTGCCGTTGACTTTTTTGGGTTATTAAGAGCTTGGCATGAACGCAGCAAAAATGAACCCACTTGGCAAAATCTTCGTTTAGTTATTTCCCATTCTAAAGAAGTTTATATCCCTCTCAATATTAATCAATCTCCCTTTAATGTAGGATTACCCGTTGAACTTCCTGAACTCACCCCCGAACAAATTCAAGATTTAATTCACCGTCATGGATTAGAATTTTCCGAAGTCGAATTTACCGCTTTATTCGACATGATTGGCGGACATCCCTATTTAGTCAGAATGGCATTGTATCAAATTGCTAAAGATAAAATTACTTTAGAACAATTCCTGGAAACTGCACCCACAGAAGCCGGATGTTACTATGATCATTTACGTCGCCATTTATCTAATTTAGAAAAAAATGAAGAATTAACTAATATTTTAAAACAAGTGATTAAGAGTGATTATCCGGTTTCTATTCCTTCGGCTGAAGCCTTTAAACTAAGAAGTATGGGATTAGTTAAATTTCAAGGAAATGATGTATTACCCTTATGTAATCTCTATCGAATTTATTTTCGAGAAAAATTAGGGCTCACAACTTCCAGTAAGGATAAGGATATCGCCTTAGCTGCCATTATGTTCACCGATATTGTGGATTCAACATCCCGGATGGAACGCAATCAACGACAAATGTTAGACTGTATTAAACGGGATTTTACGGTGATTCGAGATTTAATTCGTCAACACAACGGACAAGAATTAAAAAGCATGGGGGATGGATTATTACTGTATTTTAGTTCGGCCGTAGAAGCAGTGCGTTGTGGGATAGAAATGCAACAAGCTTTAGCCGCCGCAGAAATTAGCCCAGAAACGAGTTTAAAACATCGCATTGGCATTCATGTTGGAGATGTATTTTTAAGCGGTGGAGATGTATTAGGAATTGGGGTTAATATTGCTTCTCGGTTACAATCTCAAGCGATGCCGGGAGAAATTTGTATTTCTCAAACGGTGTATGATGTGGTGAAGAATCATTTATCGTTGCAAGTGACTTATTTAGGAGAACGTAAACTCAAAGGAATTGAATCTCCTATCCCTTTATATCGAGTTATTCCTTAATTTTAACCCAAAATCATGGCTGAAAAATCTTCAAATTTTTCCTATCAAGTGGGGGGAAGTTTACCTGTTAATTCCCCCACTTATATTTATAGACAAGCAGATGAACAATTTTATCAAGGGTTAAAAGCGGGAGAATTTTGTTATGTGTTGAACTCTCGACAAATGGGAAAATCCAGTTTGCGAGTGCGAACAATGCAACGGTTACAAGCGGAAAATATTGTCTGTGCTGCGATTGATTTAACGGCTATTGGCACATCTGATATTACGCCGGAAGAATGGTATGCTGGGTTAATTGATAGTATTGTTAGTAGTTTAAATTTATATGATCATTTTGATTTAGATGAATGGTGGACTAAAAATCAACGCCTCTCCAATGTCAGACGATGGAATAAATTTATTGAATCAGTTTTACTGTCTGCTATTGGTCAAAAAATCGTGATTTTTATTGATGAAATTGATAGTATTTTAAGGCTAAATTTTAATGTAGATGATTTTTTTGCCTCCATTCGCGCTTGTTATAATAAACGAGCAGAACAACCAGATTTTAACCGTTTAACCTTTGCTTTATTAGGGGTAGCCACTCCTAATGATTTAATTAATAGTCAATATCACAGCACTCCCTTTAATATTGGTCAAGCCATTGAATTAACAGGTTTTCAATTTGAAGAAGCTAAACCGTTAGCATTAGGGTTTATTGAAAAATCTCCTAACCCAGAAATTGTGTTACAGGAAGTTTTAAACTGGACAGGGGGACAACCTTTTTTAACCCAAAAAGTTTGTCAGTTAGTACGGTTAAGTGAGGAAATCATTCCTGAAGGGGAGGAGAAAGAATGGGTTGAGAAGTTAGTGCGATCGCGTATAATAGAAAATTGGGAAGCTCAGGACGAACCGGAACATTTGAGAACAATTCGTGATCGTTTACTTTGGGGAAGTAAGCATTCTGAAAAATTATTAGAATTATATTCTCAAATTTTAACCTCTGAATTTAATCTCTATAAAGAAACTAAGGAATATTTAGAATTACGATTAACTGGAATTGTTATTAAATCTAAGGAAAAAGTCGCAATCTGTAATTACATATATTTAGAAATATTTAATTTATCATGGCTAGAAAATTTAGGAATCATTAAAAAACAAGAATCTTTACCTACAATCTATCAAAAAGTTTTTAAAATTTCTCAAGCAGATTTATTTAAAAATTTATCAAATTCAGAAATGATTCAAACCATTAATAACTCTAAATTGTTAAAAAATATTACTTTTAATCCCGTAACTTTACCGAATCACATAGAAATGGGTGTACAAAAATTTCAAAAAGCTTATGTTAACCAAGATATTAACCTGCTGAATTCATTAATTTCTAAACATTTTAGTGGAAGTTTATGTGGAGCAATCTCCAAATCAACACTAATTGATTTTTACAAAAATTTCTTTATTTACTTTTCCCCTGAATGTAATCTAAGATTAAGGATTGATAAAATTTATATCTTAGATGAATCAGAACTATTTTTTAGATTAATTATTAGTTTTGTTTTAAAGGCTGATAATCGGGACGGAAAATGGCTTTTTAATCAGTTTGATTCGGGTGATTGTTATATCGAATTCGGTTTTGAACCTGCCAATAAACAATGGGAAATTTTACGTTTAGATAAGGTTTATTGGCAAAGTCAAGAATTCATTACTGATGGGAATTGGTTTAATCCTAATCTTCATCTATAGCTTGATTAGAATGATTAATTTATACCCTCGCATAAGGTTCTATCACTCACACTAACATTTAGAAGCGACTAATCCCAGGCTAGAAATCAATTTAACAACTTCCTAAGATTTGCATCAATTTCTTAAGTTCAATAGCGGTTAAATCTCGCCATTGACCCGGTTCGAGTTGGTTTAAACTTAAATGTGCGATCGCCACTCTTACTAACCGTAACGTCGGAAACCCCACCGCAGCCGTCATTTTCCGCACTTGACGGTTACGACCTTCTGTTAACGTCAGTTCTAACCAAGCCGTCGGGACGGTTTTGCGAAAGCGAATGGGGGGTTCACGAGAAGGTAAATGGGGTTCTGGGGAAAGTAATTTCACTTGTGCAGGTTTGGTGCGATAATCAGAGAGTTGTACCCCCTGACGTAACTGTTTTAAAGCTATTTCATCGGGTATGCGTTCCACCTGTACCCAATAGGTTCGAGGATGGGCAAATTTCGGATCAATTAACCGATGTTTAACAAAATTATCATTGGTTAATAATAATAATCCTTCACTATCTCGATCCAAACGTCCAACGGGATAAACTAACGGAATAGAAATAAAATCTTTTAGGGTTTTACGGGGAGTTGTTGTCGGATCTTCATCGGTAAACTGACTCAAAACATCATAAGGTTTATAAAATAAAAGATATCGATAAGCCATAAGTAGAATTCGTTTCTTGCGTCGTTTAATTCCTTAAAAATTTTAAGCGGTTTCGTCTCTAAAATCTCGACTACGGGTGATTGTTATAAAATAATTCTGGAATCCATTATTCCCCATTCCCCGATATTGACGAAAACATCAATCTTTCTTACAATGAGAAGAGGTTCCCTGAGAGCTTGAGCAGACGAACTGCAAAAAATTGTTAAGCTCACTGACGGGAACCCCGATCCCCGATAGTCACAACCCAAGCAAAACTGCTACCATACCAGTGATGCTTGCCTGACATCTAGGGTGGCGAGGACGCTTACCGTTAACCGTTACTAACAATTACAGCGAATGGCTACAGTAAAAGATAATTCTAGTTCTGAAAAGAAAAAAGCTCTAACTCAAGTTTTAAACCAAATTGAGCGAAGTTTCGGGAAAGGTGCCATTGTCCGGTTAGGGGACGCCACCCGGATGAAAGTGGAAACCATTCCCAGTGGTGCATTAACCCTAGATTTGGCTTTGGGAGGCGGTTTACCCAAGGGACGGGTGATTGAAATCTATGGGCCAGAAAGTTCGGGTAAAACTACATTAGCGTTACACGCGATCGCCGAAGTGCAAAGAGCCGGAGGAGTAGCCGCCTTTGTCGATGCAGAACACGCCCTTGACCCGACTTACGCGGCTGTCCTAGGAGTGGATACGGAAAATTTACTCGTTTCTCAACCGGACACCGGAGAAATGGGCTTAGAAGTGGTGGATCAGTTGGTGCGGTCTGTAGCCGTTGATATTATTGTCGTTGACTCCGTTGCGGCGTTAGTTCCCAGGGCAGAAATTGAAGGGGATATGGGGGACGCCCACATGGGGTTACAAGCGCGATTAATGAGTCAAGCCTTACGCAAAATTACGGGTAATATTGGTAAGTCAAATTGTACTGTAATTTTCCTGAACCAATTGCGTCAAAAAATCGGCGTCACCTATGGCAACCCGGAAACCACAACGGGGGGGAATGCGTTAAAATTCTATGCCTCTGTACGGTTAGATATTCGTCGAATTCAAACCTTAAAACGGGGAACGGATGAATACGGAATTCGGGCTAAAGTTAAAGTTGCTAAGAATAAAGTTGCTCCTCCCTTTCGGATTGCAGAATTTGATATTATCTTTGGAAAAGGGATTTCTACGTTAGGTTGTTTAATTGATTTAGCGGAAGAAACAGGAGTTTTAAAACGCAAAGGGGCTTGGTACAGTTACAACGGCGATAATATTGGTCAAGGACGGGATAAAACCCTAACTTATTTAGAAGAAAATACAGCCTTGGCAACTGAAATTGAGCAAAAAGTGAGAGGGGCTTTAGACAGTGGGGCTGTGGTTTCAGCGAATTCTGTCACCCAAGTTGATAGTCATGATGAAGAAGACTTTGATGGCAGTTCAGAAGAAGAATAATTGATGTTGATGGGGGCAGGTTGATAACGGTTATCTGTTCTTAGGAAATCGGGTTACAAACCCCGCCCCTTCATAGTCATGATAGTAATGGGTTTCTTTGAGGTTGCGATCGCCCTTTTCCCCGTAGAGACGTGCCATGGCACGTCTCTACACAATTTGTTGATTTTGTCAAGAGGGGTGTTTTGGATTAAACCGTTTCTTCTAAAAACTCGTGCATCGCCACACAGAAAATTAGTCACGAAATCCAGAGATTTGACGACAGCATAAGGGCTTCAGCCTTTATTTTGGCATATAGGCACAACAAGCCCTTGGGTACTATTTTCTCAAGTGTAGCAGAACCCCTAGAATCTCGTCAACTCTTTGAGAGCTATTCTCAATAAAATATGATGATTTTGTGACAATCTTTTGAAAATAAAATTGATTTAAAATAAATAATTAGTAAAACTAATACAAAAATCCTTAAATGTCTGCTACCAATAATTGCTATGGTGGCTAATCACTTTTTCCTATTCTCTATTCCCTATTCCCTATTTTCTTTTCCCCTCTGTTCCCTGTTCCCTTTAACTCTTATTAATATTCTGCATAACCCACCTGATCTAAACGCTCTTGTTTTTCCAGAACAGATTGCTTGAGATTTTCTCGATAATCTAAAACCTTTTGTAACAGTTCGGGATCATGACTGGCTAATATTTGTACCGCTAATAAACCTGCATTTTTAGCATTGCCAATCGCCACCGTTGCCACTGGAATTCCTCCCGGCATTTGTACAATAGAATAGAGAGAATCAACCCCCTGTAACGTTCGAGTTGTGACCGGAACCCCAATGACAGGTAGAGGAGTTAAAGACGCAACCATTCCCGGTAAATGGGCGGCTCCTCCTGCTCCAGCAATAATCACCTTGAGTCCTCGCTGATGGGCTGTTTTCGCGTAGTCAAACATCCGTTCCGGGGTACGGTGCGCCGAAACAATTGCCACCTCATGGGGGATTCTAAATTCTTCACAAATCGAGATCGCAGCACTCATCGTTGGTAAATCTGAATCACTCCCCATGATAATCCCGACCACAGGAGGAGTAGAGTTAGAAAATAATGATGTAGAGTTCAAAGTCTTAAATTATTCCTCATGACAACAACACCACAGCAATATACTGCTAACCTCGATATTATCAATGTCCGTCTCCCTGGAACACAAAATTTACAACACGTTTTAATTCGTCAAGGTCAAATTGATGCCATTAAACCAATGTCGAGTTTATCTCAATCTTTATCCTCAACAGAAATAGAACAATTAGATTTACAAGGAGATTGGCTATCCTTGGGCGGAATAGATTTACAAATTAATGGCGCGTTAGGATTAGCATTCCCGGATTTAGAACCCCAGGATTTCCCAAAATTAACTCAAATTTGTCAATATTTATGGCAACAGGGAATTGATGGTTTTATGCCCACAATTGTGACTACATCTGTTGATAAAATTCAGCGATCGCTGGCAACAATTAGCGACTTTAGGCAAACTGTTCCCCAAAACCAACCCACCGCTAAAATATTAGGGGTTCATCTTGAAGGGCCATTTCTCAATCCCAGTAAACGCGGAGCCCATCCCCAAGAGCATTTGTTACCCTTAACTGTGGATAACGTGCAGCAAGTTTTGGGGAACTATAGCCATTGTGTTAAAATCATCACCCTAGCCCCTGAATTAGACCCAACAGGAACCGTCATTCCCCATTTGACCAATTTAGGCATTATTGTCAGTTTAGGTCACTCCCAGGCTACCACAGCCCAGGCAGAACAAGCATTTATTCAGGGGGCAACAATGGTGACTCATGCCTTTAATGCCATGCCCAGTTTACACCATCGAGAACCCGGTTTATTAGGAGCCGCGTTAGTTAATCATCAAGTCCAATCTGGTTTTATTGCGGACGGACAGCACGTTTCTCCTTTGATGGTGAAGTTACTCTTGCGAATGTCGGGAATAACCCCAACCCAGGAAACGACTAATTTAATCCCCCTATTTTTAGTGAGTGATGCGTTAGCACCCTTGGGACTTCCCGATGGTGTTTATCCTTGGGATGAACGACAAATTGAAGTTAAACAAGGAACAGCCCGTTTAGCGGATGGCACTTTAGCCGGAACCACGTTACCCTTGCTAATCGGGGTGCAAAATTTAGTTCAATGGAATTGTTGTGGAGTGGAAGATGCGATCGCTTTAGCGACAATTGCCCCCAGACAAGCACTCGGCTTATTTTCCCTTGTGGGTGAATCTGCATTTCAACTGTTGCGATGGCAGGTTGATTCATCTTCGGAAATTCCAAGTTTAAGTTGGCAACGACTCCTGAGTTCTGATGCTGCAACTCACGATTAAATACAATACAATAAAGTTGAGTAAATGAGAGTCATTGTTAACTTTTGTATACAAATATGGGTGAAGCTAAACGTCGAAAAGAAACCATGGGAGAACGCTATGGCCAAGAAGAAAAAATCTCCCCTTGGCTTCCCATTACCAAAAACCAAAGCCAACAATTTATGGAAATTACCACTAAAGTCAGTTGGATTGGCATTGGGTTATTAGTAGCGGTCTGGATTACGATTCGATTTATTGGCCCTGGGTTTGGATGGTGGCAAATTGATTAAGATCCAAGGGAACAGCGTTTGATCTGAGCAGGTCTTCAACAGGAACTGATCCCGGAAACTAAAGATCTACTATCCGATTACTAGGGGCTATACTTATATCGAGTATTAAATCTTTTTATAGGTTTAGACGTGATTTCTCAGCTAATCCTTTGCAGAGTAGGATCTTAGTCCAGTTAGAACCGTATAGTTAACAAAAATTTAACGGTATTGTTTTCCTAGATACCTTCTTACGGGAGTAGTTTCGTTAATCTGCAAAACGGTGTGTGTTTTAACCTCCAGGAGGTGATCTTTTCAATTTAGGCTGGTCAGACTAAGATTAATATTTCAGCACCAAAACCTTAAGATTATGTTACATTCTGGAAATAATCTTAGGTGTGGTGATAGGAGGACAATTTATGTTTCTCAGACTTGCAGAGCAACACCGCAAATTTGTTCAGGACTTGGTGATGAACCTCCAAGCTCTAGCCACCGTGCTAGAACGACAGGGGTATCTGGCATCATGCTATACCTGTGGGGGTCAGATGAATAGTGCCTCTTTCATGGTGAGTTTAGGCGAAAATCATCTGATTCGGTTTCTGGTGTCAGACTATGGCATTACCTGGACAGAAATGCGCGATGACCGCGAACTCATGAAGCTTGAAGGAGCCGAAGCCATTCAACAGTTGCAGGAATTAGCCAATTTAGTGATTTACAGAGGAAGCGTTTCTGGCTATGTCATGACTCCCAAACTCGTCCAACCTGTTTAGAAGACCTGATCTTTCCCGGTCTTCGAAGAGCTAATGATGTGAATGGAGTATGACAACCGCCTGTAAGTGGTAATCTGAGATCAGAAGCAACTGTTTAACATTGCTCCAATCCCTTGAGGAAATTCAAGGGAGATGTCAGCATCCCACTTGTGAGCAACAAGATTGGAGTTTATGGTGACACTAGAATCTGATTGGCAACATCTGTTTGTTGAGACGAATAATATTCGCTTACACACGGTAACTCAAGGCGAGGGTGAACTCGTCGTACTCCTGCATGGGTTTCCTGAATTTTGGTACGCTTGGCGCTATCAAATTCCAGCCCTAGCCCGTTATTTTAAAGTAGTTGTGCCTGATTTACGCGGCTACAACGATTCAGATAAACCGGAAAGTGGCTATGATTTAGATACTCTTTGTACCGATATTCAAGGATTAATTGAACGTCTAGGCTATGGCAAAGCTCATATTGTTGGGCATGATTGGGGGGGGTTAATTGCATGGCATTTTGCTCAAAAGTTTCCCCAATCTCTCAACCGTTTGGCGATTCTCAACGCTCCTCCCCCCCATCGATTTGTACAAGAATTAGTCAGTAATTTAGATCAACTTCGTCGCAGTTGGTTTGTTTTTGCTTTTCAAATTCCCGGAATTCCCGAATGGTTAATCCAACAGAATTTAAAAGAATTTGTCACGAATGCGTTGCGAGAACACGCTATCCGTAAAGGCGCGTTTAGTGCAGAGGAAACTCAAATTTATGAAGCGGCTTTAGAAAAACCAGGGGTATTACCCGCCGCCATTAATTATTATCGTCATTTATTTTGGCCGCCGACTTGGTTATTAAATTGGACAAAAACCCCAGCTAAAATTTTGTCTCCGACATTAGTTTTATGGGGGAAGGAAGATTCATTTTTAAGCCATCATCTTACCGAAGGTTTAGACCGATTAATTGCTGCGCCTTTTAAACTACAATTAATTCCTGATTGTGGTCACTGGATTCAACAGGAAGTTCCTCAAACAGTGAATCGAGAATTGTTGAATTTTTTAAGACGTTAGTTAGGAGTAGTAGGGGCGAGGCGCGCCTCGCCCCTACGATAAATTGGATTTTAAGTCATTTATAACTGATTTAGACTTGCTATATAAATAATTAAACCAGTTTTCATCATTGTATTTATCAGTAGATTTTATAAAAAAATTAAACCCGAAAAAATTTATAATGCTAAAACAAATTAACTTAAAAAATTGGAAAAGTTTTAAAGATGCGACCTTATATATTGATCCACTTACTATTTTAATTGGAACTAATTCTAGTGGAAAATCTAATATTATTGATGCTTTAGACTTTTTAAGTCGCATTCCTGAAGCAAAATCTTTAGAATCAGCTTTAATGGGTGATAGTCATACCCCAGGAATTCGAGGGGGGTTAGAATGGGTGGTTAGAAAACCGGAAACTCAGTTTACTTTAGAAGCGGTTATTAGTGGGGAATATGAACAGGAAAATGAGCAAGTTGAATTTGATTGTCTTTATAGCGTTACAATTGAAATAGAACCTAAAATACAATTAATTAATGAATTTATAAAATTACTTAAATCTAATGAAAATCACAAAAGCAATAACTCACCAGAAAATAAAATTAGTCGTATAGAGTCATTTATATATCCCTCTTCGGGCAGTATCAAAATGACTCTGGGAAAATATGAATTATCAGCATTAAATCAATTATTCCCTAAAAATCAATTCCTTTTGATGAATCAGAAATATCTGCCTTTTTATGATTTTTCTTCTTTGAGCAGTACGAATTGGAGTTATACTACTACTATAGAAGTTCTAAGAACAATATTTATTATTAACCCAATTCCTCAGAATATGAGAAAATATTCTCCCCTATCAAAAACTTTAGAACAGGATAGCTCAAATATTGCGGGAGTTTTAGCAGCATTTCCTGAACCTGAAAAAGAAAAAATTGAACAAACTTTACTAAATTATTTATCCCAACTTCCTGAAGGAGATTTACAACGAGTTTGGGCTGAACCTGTGGGAAGATTAGGTAGTGATGCGATGTTATATTGTGAAGAAAAATGGGGTGAAAATCAAGAACCTTTATTAGTTGATGCAAGAGGAATGTCCGATGGAACCTTAAGATTTTTAGCTCTTCTAGGGTAACTATGATAAATTAGGAGAAAAATGCCAATTTAAGAGAACTCTTCTTCTAAAGTTAGCAA
>NZ_LN889777.1 GCF_900009145.1 Planktothrix tepida PCC 9214 | reverse complement strand
GTGTCAAACCGTCCAATCTTCTGTTTTCAAACCAGGAACTTTGCTAAAGTCCCTAACATTTCTAGTTAATAATACTAAGTTACGAGAAATGGCGATCGCTGCAATTCTCAAATCCATCGTAGATACACGAATCTGTTGTGATCGCATTTGCTCGAAGATAGTGATTGCAACTGGATCAAATGGTAAAACCGGGGCATTTGCAAAACCTTGAAGGATTTCTAATAACAAAGTATATCCACGAAGAGTGTCGGTATTTGTTTTAGCACGATTGATAAAATCGTGTGCGCCAAGTATTTGTTCGTGAAAACTAATAACTGATAAAGCAAAATCTGATGGTGAGTGTTGGCTCATTTGATCGGTTAAACGAGTATATTCTAAACTTGAACCTCGCTGTAAGAAACTAATGTGGTCGGTGTCGAGCAGATATTTCACAATTCTTGATTACCTTGAACGACGGGTTGATCGGCTTGACGAAAAGCTCGTCCATATTCTAAAGATTTTATAAAAGCTGCTTGATCGGAAACTGAACCGATCAATTTTTCTAGCCAGTTTTCTGATGTAGACTGGCTCTGAGACTTGCCTTGAAGGTCAGCAACCGCTCGTTCAAGAGTTACTAGGCGTTGTTCAAGAGTCGTTTCATCTAACATTTTTCCTCCTGAGAATATTAGGGGCAATTTAGCCGATAACTAAGTTAGCAAAATAATGACAAACTTGTAAATATTATTTCCTACCTACTGACTAAAATCTATGACTAAATAAAGATTTTAAGAATCTTGATTTTCTTGAGCTTTGAAGCAACTTTTAAATCTTTAGTTCACTAGAATAACAACATATATCAGAAATTCCAAAGGTACAACAAGATAGAGTGCATTTACTAATTTTTTGGGGAGATGAACAGTTCTTATCTAAAATTTCTCTAGTCCTTTCCCAAAATTCAGGCGAATCTAAAGTATTAGAGCAGTCTTTACAACAGTCATCATTATCATTATAGCACTTTTGTTGTGACTCGCGATCTAAACAACAACAGCTTAAGCACTGACATTCGCCTTGAGAGTTAGTACAACAGTTGTCATCGGAAGAATCATTACTTTGAGCAGCTAACCGCTTAAGCTCTAAAGCCGCTAATGAACATTCATGAAATCTTTCTCTCATCATAAAAAAAGCCGTTTTGAAATCGTGTTCTCCAAAAGTACGTTTAATATATTGAGAGGTAGAAATCTTCTGATCTTAGCCTATTGTATGTAACGCTAACAACCCTGCACCATAGGCAGGTTCATGACGCGGAGAGATAATCGTTGCTAAAGGTGCGATCGCATTAATTTCAGCTTCAAATTGGCGACGAAAATTCGCTAATCCTTTCCAAACTCCTCCCATAACAACAATTTCAAAGGATTCTGTGGGTTCAAATAAATGGTTAATGGCGACTTCTGTAGCTAAGGCTAATTCATGGGCTGCATTTTTAATAATCGTTTGAGCAATCGGATCACCCGAAGCCGCAACTTGATCCACAATTGGAGCTAGACTGGCAATATCTTTAACTACCCATCCTTGACGGTAAACAACGGGAATTAATTCTTCAATGGAATTTAAGTTTAAAGCGTCTTGAAAGGCTGGAATCAGTTGTGTTGATTCTAATCGACCATCATAAGAACGTAACGCCGATTTTAACCCTTGAATCGCAATATCATAACCACTACCTTCATCTCCTAAAAGATACCCCCAACCCCCGACTCGTTTACTGATTCCTTGATGATTTTTTCCGAAGATATGGGAACCTGTTCCTGCTATTACAACAATACCAACAAAGTGACCTAAACCGCCTACTAAGGCAATGACACTATCACTATTAATAATAATATTTTCTGGGGTTAATTTCCAGTCAATCGGTAATTCTGAGGAGGTTTGAATCTCTTCAATTAAATTGCGGATTAATTCAATATCTTCTGAACGACCTACCCCGGCTAATCCTAAACTAATCCCTTGAATGGGAACGAACCTTTCTAAGGCTAAAAAACTATGTTCAACGGCTTGTTGAATCGCTGAAATAATGGCTATTTTAGCAGCCTCAATTCCAATGGTTTGATAATTCGATGGCCCAGCTTGTCCGTGTCCTAATATTTTGCCATCAGCACTCATTAACACACAAACCGTTTTAGAACCGCCACCATCAATTCCTAATACATGAATCATCAGAAGATTTTAAGTTAAAATTAAGTTTTAAAATTTTATAATAGCACTAGGGAACAGGGAACAGGGAA
>NZ_LN889776.1 GCF_900009145.1 Planktothrix tepida PCC 9214 | reverse complement strand
ATTGCTAAACCTAAACCAGTTCCTCCCTTTTGTCGGGAATCAGACGCATCGACTTGTTGAAATCGTCCAAAAATTGTTTCTAATTTATCAGCCGGAACACCACGCCCTTGATCTGTCACTTCAAATAAAACCCGGTCTGCAAGTTCTTGAGCTTTAAGGGTTACGCTACTTTGAGGCAGTGAAAATTTAATCGCATTGCTAATTAAATTAACCAGGGTTTGAATAATCCGATCACTATCTGCCCAAACTTGAGCAGAACTCGGTTCAACTAATAAGGTGATATGGCTTTGTGCTGCTAAAGATTGCAGGGTTTTAACCGATTGTTCCATGAGGGTGATTGCATCACACCACTGCTGATTTAGTTTAACTTTCTGTGCCTCAAGTCGCTCTAAATCCAGAATGTCATTGACCAAACGGACTAAACGTTCTGTATCGTGAACGGCGATATCTAACATTTGTTGAGTCGCATCCGGCTGGTTTTTGAAGATTCCCGCAGCCAGTAACCCCAGAGAACCCCGAATTGAGGATAGAGGTGTTCGCAATTCATGACTGACAATGGAAATAAACTCGCTTTTCATTTGTTCAATGGCTTGACGTTCGGTGATATCTTCTACTGTGCCCACATAGCCCATTAATTCATCGGAAACTGACAAAATGGGGGCTGATCGCACTTGGGTAAAACGAATGATGCCATCTTTGTGAACATAACGAACTTCACCCGAAAATTCTTGCCTTTGGGACACTGCTTTTGACCACTCAGTCGTAACTGTCTCTCGGTCATCAGGATGGAGAAACTTGACACAACCCTCTCCCAATAACTCATCAAAGGTGCAGCCACAAATCATTTGATAGCGTGGATTGGTATAAATACATTGTCCGTGAATATCGGTCATAAAAATGCCGATAGGCGAAGACTCACTCAGAGAACGGAAATTAGCCTCACTTTGCCGGAGTTCTTTTTCGGCTTGCTGGCGAACTGCTTCGAGGTGTTTAGCTATGGTGATGTCTTGTTGAACAACGACCAGCACATCGCCATATTCAGAATGCTTAAATACAGAAGCTGTTGCCCTACACCAAAATGGAGTTCCATCTTTCTTAATATTATGAACTTCATAAGTCGCTTCACCGTTTTGTAAAATAGCAGAAATAATCACTTCAGAAACATCTTCAGCCGTTACCTCTTTTGTTGCATAGTTAACAATGGAAACGAACTGACCGTTGAGTTCACCCGCCTCATAGCCAAACATCTGCTCAAATTTAGGATTGGCATAGACAATGACCTGATTATCGACTTTGATTAAGCAAATGCTTTCTGCCATATTGCGAGTGATGACAGCCTGAAGATCTAGCATTTGTTGATCTCGTTTGTAATCGCCAATATCTAACAATACGCCGAGTGATCGCACAGGTTGCCCCGATTCATTGTAGATGGCTTTACCACGCGGCATTACCCAATGAACAGAACCATCAGGATGAATCAGTCGATATTCAATAGAGAAATCCGTATGATTTTTAATCGATTCTAAAAACTGTTGTTCAACCCAATCTACATCATCAGGATGAACGATACTGCGGCTCAGTTCATAGCTAGGCTCAATGCTATCGGGGACTAAACCGTGTAGCGTGAACAGATTATCATTCCAGATCAGTTTTCCGCTAGGGAGGTGAAGATCCCAAAAACCGATATGAGTTAAATCTAAAGCGAGTCGGCGGCGTTCTTCGCTCTCTTGTAAGGCTGTTAATGCTTCCTCTAGGTGTTGATTTACCTCAGAGAGTTCTGTTGTTCGCTCCGCTACCCGTGCTTCGAGTTCAGTATTGATTTGCTTACGCTCATCAATTGCCATGACGGTTCCCGTCATGCGGACAGGCTGCCCAGATTCATCATAAAATCCTTGTCCTCGTCCCTCAATCCAGTGAATGCTGCCATCGGGCCAAATGACACGATATTCATGTTGATGGGGAACCCGTTCTTTTAAAGAACGCTCTATCACCTGATTGAATTTCTCATGATCCTGTGGATGGAGACAAGCCTTAAAGGTTTCGTATCGCCCATCAAAGGTTCCAACCGTCAAGCCCAATAACCGTTCATGTTCTGGCGACCAATAAATTTCGCCCGTTAAGATATTCCAGTCCCACAGCCCCATTTGAGCCGCAGATAGCACCATTCGGAGTTGTTCGGCATTTTTCTCTAAAAGTTGTTGACTCAGTTGCTCAATCCTGCGCTTGCTGTTTTTCAGACTGTGGCTCAACAGATGAATCACAACTGCAACGAGGCTAAAGCTTGCCAGTCGAATGAAATCACTGATCGTGAGTGTTGTGAATTGCCCCAGAGGTGGAACAAAAAAGATATTGACTGCCAGTGTTGAGAGGAAAATTGCCACTAATCCAGGCTTTAGTCCACCATACCAAGTGGAAACGGTGATGGCAACAAAGAAAAACACACTCACCGATTGAGTTAGAAACGGCTCAAGGTTGAGGGTTAGAAGTAAGGCGATCGCAGTCGAGCCAACAGCAACAGCATAGGGTAAAAATCGTTGATAAAATTTCATCATTTTATAGCAATTCTATTTGAGTTGTGTTCAAAATTTTTGAGCAATAGGGAACAGGGAATTACGAATTACGAATTACGAATTACGAATTACGAATGGGGAACACCAGATAAATAATATTTCTGGCTGTTTTATGTCAGTTGTAAATTATTACGATCTATTTGGGATTGCTATATTTTTTACCCCCTAAGTCTTCTGTAAACTCGATGTAATTTTTAAATCCATAAAAAGTTATTAAATCAACAAATTAATCGAGGGGTATGGGCAAGGTGAAATAGAAATTACTGCCTACTCCCACAACACTTTCCACCCAAATTTTGCCCCCATGTTGTTGTACGATGCTTTGACAGATTGCTAAACCTAAACCAGTTCCTCCCTTTTGTCGGGAATCAGACGCATCGACTTGTTGAAATCGTCCAAAAAT
>NZ_LN889775.1 GCF_900009145.1 Planktothrix tepida PCC 9214 | reverse complement strand
TTCTATTTTCTATTTTCTATTTTCTATTTTCTATTTTCTATTTTCTATTTTCTATTTTCTATTTTCTATTTTCTTTTTCCCCTGTTCCCTGTTCCCTGTTCCCTGTTCCCTGTTCCCTATTCCGTTCTGAATTATTCTTTTTTGTTTGCTGTTTTAGGAGTTCAGGAGGAATTATAAACTGTAATTCCCCATTCTCTTGAGTTTTGATTTCAACTCCTAACTTTATTAATTCTTGAATGGCTCGTTTGCGAACTAACTTATCTTCTGTCGCCCAATAAACCATCAACCAACTTTGAATTCGGATGAATTTATTATCAGGATCTTGACTTAATTGTTCTGCAAATTCTCGTAGACGAGGCGCAAAAGCGTGATCTGGTGTATTCTCAGCCCATTTTGCTGCCATTTGATGAGAGTTCACCGAAGCTTGAGTATCTCCTAATAATAATAATTCATCAACGCCTTTTATTCGCCAAACTAACCAAGATCTGATATTTTTTTCCGGGGAAAGAGATTTCAAGCCACGCTCTATCAACTTAACCGTTAAATCAGGTCGGGCTTGGTAAAAAGAAACTGATGTAGATAGGAAGTTATACATTTCTACCCACAGGGGATCATGGGTAACCATCACATCAAAATAATGATTTAACAATTCATAATCTGTTTTTTGACGAGCGGGATCATCCCCAAAATATTGCAGAAAGCCTAAAAAACCCCAATCAGCCAGTAAGTTATTATAGCCTAGGGCGGGTAAGGTTTTCAGCAATTTTAACCGGGCTAATTCCTGTTTTTGGGCTTGCTGGGCTGCGGAAGTCGAAATCTGATCGGATTGTGTTGATTGAGTACCAGAAATGTTTAAACCATCGGGAGCATAAAGTTGTAGTCCTACAATACTAGCTAACGCGATTCCGGCAACCGCAATCGGGACAAAGATGGATAAGTCCTTTGAGAAAGCCAATTTAGCTGGAAGATGAACCACAATATTTTTCAGAATTGATCGCGCTTTTATTTAAAAGCATATCATAAATAATTGACAAGAGTTTGATAAACTCTCGTTTAACACTGAATCAGGGTATCGGTCAGGGCGACTGAATTTTTATGATCATCAGTAACGACAACCCTACCCGTTCAATTGTCAGTCAAGCTATAATTAGAACCGAAACAATTCAGTCAGGAAAATCCCCATACTGAAATGAAGGAGCAGTTAGAGGTTTTTGGGCTACAACAGTTCTGAAAAAGCTGAATTTTAGGAACCCAGAGGATTCGAGTTAGACCCGATTTGTCTGTCTCAATCCCCCCTCAAATTAAGAAAATTTCCCCAGGTAGACGGTAGAAGCCATTAATTTTAACCGTTTTTTCCTTTTACCTGAGTCATTGATCGGCAGATCAGTTTAAAATCTAATCAAGGCTTTTATCCCTGGCTTAAACTGGAAGTCAAGGATCTCAAGCGATATAGGGAGACTCAATGAACCAGAACGTGAAACGCTTTTCTCCGTTCCGTCAAGCCCTGTTTACAGGCGCACTCGCCACCGTTACCGCTTTCATGATGCCCGCTTGGAGTAGCAGCGTCAACGCCACCCTCAAAGATAGCCCGAAAGCAGTATTGGACGAAGCTTGGCAGATTGTGAATCGAGAGTTTGTCGATGGCAACTTTAACAAAGTCGATTGGCAAGCCCAACGGGAAGAACTTCTCAGTAAGAACTATACTTCGCGTGAAGCTGCTTATGCGGAACTCCGAAAAGCCTTGGAAAAGCTCAAAGATCCTTACACTCGCTTCATGGATCCTAAGCAGTACGAAGCATTAACCAATCAAACCGCCGGGGAATTGACGGGGGTGGGAATGCAACTGACGGTGGATGAAAAAACCCGCATGGTTACGGTTATTGAACCGATTAAAAATTCTCCCGCCATGAAAGCAGGAATTTTGCCAGGGGATCGGGTACTGTCCATTGATGGAGTCTCCACCACAGGAATGACCGTTGAACAGGCGGCTAATAAAATTCGGGGAGCCATTGGTACCGATGTGAGTTTACGCATTGGACGCGAAGGCGGAAAAGAATTTGATTTAAAGCTGACCCGCGCCCGAATTGAACTGGAAACGGTTACCTATCGTCTCAATACCGAAGGCGATCGCAAAATTGGGTATATTCAACTGCGGGAATTTAATTCCCATGCAGCCGAACAAATGCAAGCCGCCATTGAAGCCTTAAATCAACAAAAGGTTCAAGGATTTGTCCTCGATTTACGCGGAAATCCAGGGGGGCTATTGCGTACCAGTATTGAAATTGCTCGAATGTGGATGGATACTGGAGCAATTGTTAGTACCGTTGATCGCAATGGCAAAAGTCAGGAAATTCGAAATAACCGCACCGCCATCACAAATTTGCCCGTTGTTGTCTTGGTCGATGGAAATTCTGCCAGCGCCAGCGAAATTTTAGCAGGAGCGTTGAAAGATAATCAACGCGGCGTGGTTATGGGAACTCAAACCTTTGGTAAAGCCTTAGTACAGTCGGTGTTTTCCCTCTCCGATGGTTCAGGATTGGCGGTGACCATTGCCCATTACTACACGCCCAATGGCACGGATATTAGTCATAAAGGTGTTACCCCCGATATTAAAGTGGATATTTCTGATGATCAGAAAAAACAATTAGTCACTGATCCAAAGTTAGTGGGGACACCCCAAGATCCATTCTACGCAAGAGCTATTTCGATTCTCGTGGCAGGTTCAGGAAATCGCCCCCTGGCTATTAACGAGTCTAAGTAGTGATCAGTTATCAGTTATCAGTTATCAGTTATCAGTTATCAGTTATCAGTTATCAGTTATCAGTTATCAGTTATCA